>JAHDGC010000883.1 GCA_020627865.1 Saprospiraceae bacterium
TACAGCATCGAGGCGGCGCGCGCACGCAGGGTAGAAATCGTTGAAATTAAACGACTCGGAAAGTAGCATCGTAATGCTTTACGATGGCCTGAGAGACAAAAACACCACAATGCTTTATGATAGCTTTTTCTTACCCATTAAAATCTCAGGATTATATAACAAATCATGCAAATATTCGTTCTTGGGGTGTAAGTGATATTATATTAAAATTTTATTTTTATAGGTCTGTTAATTAGTGTTTAAGAAATTGATTTTGTAATTTTGTCGCACCAATTTTTATACCGATCTAAACAGGAATTTATTGGCAATTTTCACAATAAGTTGTCACAGTTTTTAGTTTTTTAGTTAAAAAGTTCCGAGAAGATTTTATTGATTTGTGCCATCAATTTAGTATCATCTTTCCACGAGCTGATTACTTCCTATTTATTTTAGATTTTCTTTTATAAACCCAATATCATATCAATTTCCTTCCTCCGGAAGGGCTGCTATTCCTATGCATTTTTTTGCGTTAAAATGCCATTGATATCCTTTGCAAATTATTGACATTGCATGGTGTATAATGGTGGAATTATATATTGTATTTTAATGCCCAAGCGTAATCATATTTTAGAAAAAGTAGAATTACATTAGTTTATGTTCAATAAGGTTATTTGTGTAATAGTATTGTTGTGTTTTGCCTTCTTTGTGAATGGGCAAATCACTGTGGATTTCTCAACAGGAGAAGATTCGGACTGTGGTTCCTTAGCGCTTTCCTTAACAGATTTGTCGACATCGACAGCAGGAGATATTACTGCTTGGGAATGGACGGTGGCGGGTATTACTTCAACTCTCGAAAATCCGTCACTGATTATTAGTGAACCGGGTTCCTATGAAGTGTGTCTCACGGTTTGGGATGATGCGGGTAATACGGCATCTTTATGCCAAGCGGATTTCGCCACAGTCCTCGCATTGCCAAGTCCCGCTTTTGAGGCCACACCAATAGCGGGTTGTGCTCCTTTACAGGTAACTTATACCGACCTGAGTGAGAGCGAGAACGGGGAAATTGTAGAATGGCTCTGGGGTACAAATGGAGAAAATGATGGCGGTACATCGGCTTCCCATACGGATACCTATGAGAATGCGGGTGTCTTCGATGTTTCCCTCACCGTTTGGGATGATAATGGTTGTTTTAATACCGTTCAGTATACAGATTTTATTACGGTAAATGCTCCCCCAGAAATTTCTTTCAATGCAGATGTCACAGAAGCATGCGAAACACCACTGATTGTTAACTTTTCTAATACAAGTCCGGCAACTGGAATTACCTATTTTTGGGATTTCGGAAATGGGCAAGTTTTCGAAGGGTATACGCCATCTACCGATCAGGTTGTATATACGGAGCCGGGTTCTTACACGGTTACGGTTATCGCAACGGATGCGAATGCGGGATGTAGTGAGACCTTGGTCATGGAAGATTACATTACAATAGGCTCAGAAGTACTTATTGGTTCCTTTGCAACTTCTGTTTGTGACGAAAGTCATATTACTTTTCTTGACCAATCTACGGTTCCTGCCGACAGTGTGTTATGGGATTTTGGAGATGGTAGAACAACCACTGCACTTGGTAATTATTCCCATATTTTTGAAGGTCCCGGTTGCTATACCGTCAGCCTTACCCGCTATGTTGCTGGTTGTCCTACGACGGCCTATTTCCCTTATTGTTTCGAGGTCTTCGCCTTACCTGAAGTTTCTTACACCTTGGATAATTTAACGGGCTGTGATTTGCCCTTTACGGTTAATTTTGAATCTTCGGCACCGACTGCCGTTAGTTATGAATGGGATTTTGATAGTGATGGTGTTGTGGATGATTCTATTGCGAATCCTTCCCATACTTACACGGAATATGGCGACTATACGGTTAGCCTGACGGTTTATGATGAAAATGGTTGTGTCAACACGAACAATAGCGCCGTTGTAAGTTTGGTTGAATTGGAAGTGACATTGGAAACGGGAGCGGAATATGGTTGTACACCCTTGTCTGTTGAGCTTTCAGAATCGAACAATTCCATTGCGCCGCTCTTGAGTTGGGAGTGGACGGTGAGTGGTGATAATTTTACGGAAGTATTCACAGAGGAGAATCCGACCGTTACCATTGTTGATACTGGAATTTATGATGTGCAGCTTACTGTTGTAAACATTTTAGGTTGTGAAGATACCCAGATTTTTGAGTCTGCTATTGGCGTGGGGATGGTGCCGGAAGTAGATTTTAGTGGAACGCCTTTAGAAAGTTGTGTCAATACGCCTGTCGTGTTTTCTGATCTTTCCAGTGCATTTGCGGATGAATGGTTTTGGGAGTTTGGAGATGGGGAAGTTTCTCCTTTGCAAAATCCGGAACATCAATATCAGGATACTGGATTTTTTGATGTCTCACTGGTTGTTGGCCATAATGGTTGTTTAAATGCCTTGACGATTCCAAACTATGTAGATGTCATTGATCCATTGGCTCGATTCGATATTTTTTATGATTGTGCTAACCCGCTCCAGGTCAGTTTTGCGGATAATTCTATCGGTGCGGAAACGGTATTCTGGGATTTTGGTGTGGCCGGGGAAGCGAGCGATACCGCTGTCGATTTGAATCCTGTATACATCTATCCAGACACAGGATCATACATTGTTTCCCTTACGGTGTATAATTCTGTAACAAGTTGCTTCCACACAATGACGGATAGCCTTATTATCACCGAGCCACGGGCTTCTTTTGCTTTTGATGTCAATGAAGGCTGTGTTCCCTTAACTGTTCAGCTTTCGGAAAGTTCTCAGGATGCGGATACTTACCAATGGTTTTCTGATATTCCGGATGATATTGCTACTTTTAGCGATACCAGTATCGCCAATCCGACATTGACCATCAACACCGCTGGCATGTATACAGGCGTGGGCTTGGTTGTCACAGACATAAATGATTGCACGGATACCTTGTTTCTAGAAGAACCCATTTATGTGAATGAAGTCACGACAGATTT
>JAHDGC010000036.1:0-5634 GCA_020627865.1 Saprospiraceae bacterium
TTTCCGTAAGGAATAGATCTAACTTACCATGAATATTAGGACGAACAGCCAGCCTAGCAGAGTCAGCCGTCACCAGCCCAATTCTAGGGCGAAGTAGGTGATTAAAAGCGACCCCAAGCATCAAATCTGATCTAGATTTCTTACCCAACTTTGTTCGGAGCGTTACCCCTGCATTGAGATCAACTCCATTATTTTCGTTTGTCAAACTAGCAAAGCCAGGTGTATTAACCATTGAAGGGTCATTTACTGCCAGTTGCGCTTTTGTCCCATCTACACCAGTAGCGTTTCCTTGATCATCCGTATCATTCATGGAGCGATTCATATAACCTCCTTGTAAACCCAAGGTCAACTGGGTTTTCCCTTTCTTGTCCAGCCCTAAATGATAAGCGGCAGAAAGTAACATGGCCTGTGTGGTAAAATCTAATGCACCTGTTCTGTCACTATACAAAACAGCGCCAACACCGATCCAATCATTTTTTCCTAAGCCCTCAAAAAGTGGCATATCCACGTAAAGAGATGGTGTCGTATAAGGCTTATCCACCACAGTACCATACATGGCAAGCGGCTCACTTGAATACACACTTTCTACTCCTGCCCACTGGTTCCGATAAATACCGCCTATCCGGAAAGTACCTTGAAAAGCACCTGTTAATGCAGGGTTTAAGGTAAGTGGAGACATATCAAATTGACTGAAATGGACATCTTGAGCAGACACCATTCCCGTCATGGCAAAAAGACTTAAAAAAAGTAGTGTTTTTAGTAGTTTCATATAAATAAGCTTTTCTCAGTTTTTTAACATTACCATTCAGAATCCGAAATATAGGATATTTTCAACAAATAAAGGCATTTCAACCGATAACTTGGTTATAATCAAATATATAATTTAATCTCAAAATGACTTTTTTTATCATTTCCCGACAAATCCAAGCTTTTTCAATACCATTTCAAGCTTGGAAAGGTCTTGTTTTTGCATACAATCAAAATGACCTTTTGGACAATTCGCATAGCCAATTTTGGAACAAGGCCGGCAAGCCAAGCCCTTAACCTCGAACCGAAAATCTACATTTTCCTCCTGTAAATAAGGTGTCATCCCAAATTCTGGGATGGTATTCCCCCAAACCGAAATCACATCTTTCTGGAAAGCCGCCGCAATATGCATCAACCCAGTATCATTGGTAATGACCAAGCCAGCCTGTTTCACCAGAGAGGCAGATTGGTGTAAGTTGAGTTGCCCACAAGCATTTACAATCCTTCCGCCTGATTGTGCAATGACCTTGTCAGCTAGTCCTTTTTCTTCCGCCCCACCCAATAATACTATAGGTTTATCAACCATGTTGCAAATACGAATCAATAAACTTTCGGGCATTCGCTTAGTAAAGTGGGCCGCTCCGATAATCAAAGCCAGATATGTATCCGGGAATACGGTAATCTTTTCATCCGGTAAGTTCGCTTGAAAAAAGGCAGCCACATCAATATGATCCTGTTCCGGAATAAAATAATCCAGCCCCGCACCGTCATCTTCTACTCCAATCGGTCGTACGGCATCCAAGTATCTTTCAACGATATGTATATGAGGAAGTTTGTTTATTTTAAGGGTAACGATTAACCACTTCTGAATGTTGATCTTATCAAAGGTATAAACTTTTTTTTGCAACCGTAATTTGAGCTGTAAACTCCTGATATTTTTGTGTAAATCAATGATGGCATCGTAGTTTTCTGCTTTTAGTGACCGGATAACCTCGGTAACATTTTTTTTTATGGTAAAAATTTTATCCAAGTAGGGGTTCGATTCCAAGATGTTCCGGTAGCTTTCTTTACAAAGAAAATGGACCTCACAGTTCAACTGTTTTTTCAAACAACGAATGACGGGTGTTGTCAACACAATATCTCCAATGGAGCTGAATCGAACGATGAGTATTTTGCGGGGTGTTTTCGTCATAGATTGACACCTGTATTTAAGCAGATGCAGTCAAACTGTAGCTTCGTTGTATGGTTTAATCTAGGTTTTCGACCTCTTCAATGGTCAGCTCTGTAATTTCGGCGATTTCCGTATCAGACATGCCTCTGGCTTTTAGTTTTTTGGCCATTTTCAGGGTTTTCTTTTTGGCTTTTTTGGCTGCTTTCTTTTCTGCTTTTTTAGTCTTCTCCTCCATCTCCCTATCCTTTGCCGCTTTCATCTTTTCCATTCCCTCCCTCATCCCTTTATCCATAGCTTCATCTATGGATTCTTTCCACATCTGCTCTTTTGCAGCCTCCCTTGCTATAGTCATAGCATAAAACATCCTTTGCTCCGCAGTCATTCGGCCATTATGCAATTTTTCAATAGCCCGACTTATCCAACCTTCCCCTGCAAATTCTGGCAACTCCTTTCCATCTTTAAAATTCTCTAGATTTTTCATAATATAAATCAATTTTTCTAAATCCGTTGCTACTTCAGATTTCCGTTTTTCAAATTTACTAATTTCTACAATAAGATACGTGATCTGACTGTCCATTTCTTCTCCATTCTGGTTTTGCAAGGTTCCATAATGATAATATTCTTTCGATTCAGGGAAAATATTCTTTTCCAGAAAGGCTATACAATATATTTTCTTCAGGTCTTTATAAATAAAATCTCCTTGATTTACTAGTGTACTAAACTTCTGGAATGCATAGAACTTCAACCGTTGCATGAAGTTTTTATATCGCCCTAATTGCATTTCAACAATGAAAGTATTTCCATGCTCATCCTCACAAATCAAGTCATATAGACCACTTCTGCCCTCTTTTGTGAGACCAACAAATTCATTACTTAAGAAAGTGACCTGTTGAACGGGAGCTTCCATACCGATTAATGCTTGCAATGATTTTCTCAAAAATAAAGTGTCGCTTTCATCTCCAAAGGTTACTTTAAAACCATAATCGGAGAGAAATGAAATAAACGTAGAAGGTTTTCTCATACTGCAATTTTGCACAAAAAGTTTACAAAAGCAATTTTTTTGTTAAATTTTATACAATTTTGTTTTACTTATAAACAAAAAAGAAATAGTTGGAACCAAAGAAAACCTAAATTGTAGTGTTGTTTCATCTCCTTTCCCACGAATAAACCTTATTTTTGACGCTACATATATAACGACCATATGACAAGTAAAACCAACAATTCTAGAATCATCTTCGGCTTGAAGATCAAGCAACTCCGCAAGGAAAAGAAACTCTCTTTCGCAGAGCTATCCAAGAAATCGGGGCTTTCTGTTTCGTACCTCAATGAAATAGAAAAAGGCAAGAAGTATCCCAAGGCGGGAAAAATAAAGGATCTAGCCACTGCATTAGAGGCCAACCTCGAAGAACTCACCTCTTCCGAATTGTCCAGAGAGCTGGCTCCTGTAAATGAGTTGTTGCAATCCAACTTCCTCAACGAATTGCCACTTGATCTCTTTGGTATAGAACTCAATAAAGTAGTCGAGATCATCGCTAGTGCTCCCATAAGGGTTGGAGCGTTTATCTCTACACTCGTTGAATTATCCAAAAACTATGCACTCGCAGAAGAGAATTTTTATCACGGTGCCATGCGCGCTTACCAAGAACTACATTACAATTTCTTTGAGCATATTGAATTACAGGTGGTCACTTTCTTAAAAAAACATCAACTTACAGATACCTATGTTATCTCAAAAGACAAACTTGCCGCGATTTTAGAAAAAGATTATAAATATACTATTGCAAAAGATGGCTTGGCTGATTATCCTGACTTAAAAAGCATCCGCTCTGTATTTGACCCTAAAAAGAAAAAACTCCTTCTAAACACAACACTTAGCGAGATTGAAACCACTTTCCAATATGCCAAGGAACTCGGGTTTCAAAGCCTCAAAATAAAAGAACGGGCGATGACCTCCTCCATCTTACGGGTTAGCAATTTTGAAAAAGTACTCAATCATTTTCAAGCGTCCTACTTTGCCGCAGCACTGCTCATCAACCAACAGCTATTCATAAAAGAACTCAGGGCATTTTTCGAAAAAGAAAAATGGGATGGTGAAGCATTTCTCCGCCTGATGCGCAAGTTCAATGCCTCGCCAGCCATGTTGTATCTGCGGCTCACCAATGTCATCCCGCAATTTTTCGGCATTAAAAAACTATTCTTCCTCCGATTCGTTCATGAACCGAAGAAAAATCGCTTTACCATGAACAAGGAACTCCACCTCCACCACAAACATCACCCCCACCAGAATGGTTTACGGGAGCACTACTGCCGAAGATGGCTTTCTCTTTCCCTCCTCAAAGACCTCAATGAAATCCAACAGGCCGGAAAATACGTCGGTACTATCGTAGGCGCACAACGTTCCCATTATTTCGATACCGAAGATGAATATCTTTGCTTAACACTTGCCCGCCCAGGATACCCGAATCCAGATCAAAATATTAGTGTCACCTTAGGGCTTTTAATTGACGACAACTTACGTGAAAATATCAAATTTTTGGATGATCCCAATATCATCAGGAAAGAAGTAAATAAAACATGCGAACGTTGCCCCATAATAAATTGCGAAGAAAGGGCAGTATCCGCAGCCGTAGTTAAGCGGAAAGAGAAATTCAGAAAAATACAAGAATCTCTAAAGGAAATCCTAGAATAACCAATAAGCAAACCGCTTTTTTACTGCTTTTCCCCCTCAAATATCATTAATTATCAATTATTTATAAAATAATATAGGCGAAACCAGCAATTGCTGATTAATTCCCCTACCTTTGCAGCAAATTAATGGAATACTTATCTGTTAGTTTGTATTTTTTTTATTTTAAACTTTTTTTTATGAACATTTTTGTAGCAAAGTTAAACTTTGACACACAGGAGGACAGCTTAAGGTATGCCTTCGAAGAATTCGGGACCGTTGATTCGGTAAAGATTATCATGGACAAATTTACAGGAAAATCAAAAGGGTATGGCTTCGTTGAAATGCCCAATGATGATGAAGGACAGAATGCAATCAACGATTTAAATGATTCTGAAATGGATGGCAGAACCATTGTTGTAAAAAAAGCAGAGCCTAGAGAAAATAGAGGCGGCGGTGGCCGTGGCGGATACGGTGGTGGCCGTGGTGGTGGATATGGCGGCGGTAACCGTGGTGGTGGATATGGCGGTGGCAACCGTGGTGGTGGATATGGCGGTGGCAACCGTGGTGGTGGCAACAGATATTAGAATATAATTTATTCCAAATATTTTTTGTAAGAAAAAAAGTCTCTATAGCTAGGTTGCTATAGAGACTTTTCGCTTTATACTGCGTTTACTACTCTAGTTCTGAAACAAGGTCGACACTCCAAGCTTGTGGTTTATCCTCAAATAATGCTTTTGTTCTTTTCCATACCCCTTGAAAAAGATCAGAGTTTCGATACGCATCAAGAGCAATTTCAGAATCCCAATAACTATAGGTAAAGAAGACGTTTTTCTGATTCCGATCTTGCCAAAGTTCAAGGTGACGGCAACCTTCAAAATTACGGATATTCCTTTTCTGCTCTTCAAAAATGGCCTGAAACGCTTCTGTTGCATCTTCCCGAAAGGTCAATTTTACGATTCTTTTTATCATCTTGCAAAATAATAAATAGCACACAATTAAATGAGCTAACCCTCAAGAGATGCTTCTAATTGGAATAAAAAAGTGAGTT
>JAHDGC010000036.1:5734-10275 GCA_020627865.1 Saprospiraceae bacterium
CTACAAATGGGGTCGGAACTACGTCCCTCACCTAGCTCTAGAGGAGCGAAACCGTCCCCCTAATTATTATGAAGAGTCTTTTTTAATCTCATCCATTGCTATTCAAAATCTATCTGAATATGATCATCAACCCGCAGCCCATGCATGCTGGCAGCCTTTCCCATATTGATGGCTATTTCCAGAAAATCTGCCGAATTGAAAAAGCAGATGGTTTCTCCAACAGGGACGTCTTGATAAGATGTCGAAATCTGCCGAATCGGATCATTTCTCTTGAAAAAGAGCGCGAACTTCCTATCCTGACAAGCTTTTTTAAACACGGTACGCGACACGTTAACGATAACATTTTCAAAATGATCAATATGGACAACCGTTGCCCGAATCTGATCTTTGGTCACAACGGGCTGCAAGCTGATTCTTTGCGTAATTTCCTCTACCGGCATCCCAATTTCATGAAAAGCAAAGGATTTTGAAATATAAGACACAGCATGGGCATACAGATCTTTTAAAGGAAATTCACTACCTTGGTCAAAGTCCAACTCATAGATATTCTTAGGTTTTTCATCAAAAATCAACGCAAAAATACCATTATCTGGCCCTATAAAGTAGTGTCCTTGATAATGAATGGCAAGAAATGTGATATATTTGTCGTAATAATTGTTTATACTCAGTAGGTGAATTGTTCCTTTCGGGAAATTTTGCCAGGTATTTTTAAAGATAAATGCCCCCTGAACTATATTGAAAGTTTTTACGTTATGAGTAATATCTACCATGTGTAATAAACCAGCTTCGGACAGGATGGCGCCCTTTATAGCAGCAACATAATAATCATCCTGCCCTAAATCTGAAATAAAAGTTACGACGGGTGGTTGGGAATTTTCCATAATGTAGGGTCGTAAAACTTTACGACCATTTTAATGTTTAAAAATTTATGTTGACATGGTATGGTTGTAATGTCTACAACCTGTAACCACAACCGATTTTTTTCAAAAAATCAGTTACAATTTTCGATAAAAGTAGTCAAAATAAAACATGTCAAATAAAGTTTAGTCCTTCTTTTTGAGGTACAGCTTTATGATCATGGTCTTTTGACTCCCAAAATAGTTTTTTATTTATAATATTTACCACTAAAAATTAGGAGAAAATATATTGAGTGAAATAATCTTGACCATCGAAGACGTTGATCTCCGTGAATTATATGGAGAAAACAACGTGAAGCTAAATCTGTTGAAAAAAGCTTTCCCAGATTTGACAATCACTTCCAGAGGAAAAAATGTTAAATTGCTGGGTGAAAAAAAAGATACCCAAAAAGCAAAAGGCAAGTTTGAACAAATGGTGCGTCTACTCAAAGAACGCCACGAGTTACCCTTACAAGCTGTTGAAGAATTACTCAATGGCGACAATCCATTCGTTAACCATTTAGGAAATGGCAAATCCAATACCACATTATTACATGGTAGAGGAGGGAAACCCATAAAGGCCAAAACCGTCAATCAGAAAAAGTTGATCGATGCTTGTGACGATAACGACATTGTCTTCGCATTAGGCCCTGCCGGTACTGGAAAAACCTATACGGCCGTTGCCCTCGCCGTTCGAGCACTTAAAAACAGGCTGGTAAAGAAAATTATCCTGACCCGTCCGGCAGTGGAAGCGGGTGAAAATCTTGGATTCTTGCCCGGAGACCTCAAAGATAAAGTGGATCCGTATTTGCGGCCATTGTATGATGCACTTGATGATATGTTGCCTGTGGAAAAACTCAATTATTTCATGGCTAATCGCGTTATCGAGATTGCCCCATTGGCATTTATGCGGGGAAGAACACTCGACAATGCCTTTATTATCCTAGATGAAGCCCAGAATGCGACTTCCACACAGATTAAAATGTTCCTCACTCGGCTGGGGCCATCTGCAAAATGTATCATTACTGGAGATTTATCCCAGATAGACCTGCCTCGCTATCAGAAATCCGGCCTTAGAAAAGCAATTGATATTCTAAGTGACACCAACGGCATCACGACAGTAAGACTTACTGCTGATGATGTAGTACGCCATAGATTGGTTAAGGCGATCATTATCGCCTATGAAAAATCTGATAAAGAAATGCGAGAAAAATGGGAAGCCGAAAAAGCTGACAATAGTGGTAATGGCAATGTTAATGGACATGAAAACACACAGGATAACGAAAAAATTTACAGCAACGGACAATCTAACGGCGAAATCAAAGGTTAAATCTTTTAGTAATCTCTAATGATCCAAGATTTACTAACCTTTAGACTTGCTTATCTAAGCATATTTGATTAATTTTATGATCGCAATATAAAGTCAATTCATTTATATACTATTTTTTTAGTATTTGAATTTTCAGTTCCGCTGGAACTACAACTATTTGGTAAGTCATTCTTTTTACAAAGAATGGCTTATTTTTGTATTAAAAATCTATATATAGACCACTTCCATTCTGTCACATCTTCTTATTTTCATCCTAAAAAAAATAGTGCAGGAAATTCTAATTTGAGAAATGTTCCCATCGAATTTTATTCAAATAAATATAACTTTAAAATATTCTCATTAAAAATATGGGTAACAAATCCTTCCTTCAAGAAACTATATAGTAGTCATTGTTAATTGCGATAAAGTTTCTACCAACTCATTAAGACCCTTTTAATAAGATTAGTCAATAAACCTAAACTATTCATTTAATTTAGCAATAAACAATAATATATATTATATTTTTCATATATTTGTATTTACATTTATTTTAGAGAGATTCTTACTATTGGCTATTCTTAATTTACAAAACTTATAGATTATTCTTCTATCTGGTATCCATCCAGATTGCTAAAGTCGTATCGCAACTAACATATATATAATACTCATATCATAGCAGTACCTAGTAAATGTCGTAGACATTACCGCATAACATTTATTCATAACTTCTAACCTAATTAATTTCTATTATGCTAAAAACCAAACTCAAACTCTTATGCCTGACCCTAATGTTAAGCATGATTAGCTTAACTACTTTCGGGCAACTTACCGGAGCCTGCAACTGCGATCCATTTGAGGATGATCCTGTTTGCATTGCGGACAGTAATGGTGCTGTCGAACATTTCCCCAGTTTATGCTGGGCAGAATGTTTCGGCTATACTGCCAATAACGTAGTTCCCTGCGATGGAGGCGGAACAACCCCACCCACTTGTGATTGTGACCCAAGTTTATTCGACCCTGTCTGTGTTTTAATGGACAATGTCTATGAGATTAGCTTCCCGAACATGTGCTTCGCAGAATGTGAAGGATTTACCCCTAACGACATAGTAAACTGTGGTTATGATGATCCTGATACATCAACCCCTTGCGATTGTGATCCGTTTGAAGATGCCCCAGTTTGTATAATGGATGCTGCCGGCTATGTGCTCCACTACCCCAGTCCATGTTGGGCTGCATGCGATGGCTACACACCGAATAATGAAGTACCATGCGATGATCCTACCAACCCCGGCGATTGCATCTGTCCAGATGTATATGATCCTGTCTGTGTTTTAATGGATGGGGTTTACTTGTTTACCTTCTCCAACTTGTGTGAAGCAGAATGTGAAGGTTTTACCGCTGCTGATGTTGTACCCTGTGATTCCACAGGTGGTTGTAACTGCGATCCAGCTGAGTATAATCCGATTTGTATCGCTGATGCCGCTGGAAATATTCAAGAATACCCTAGCTTATGCTGGGCAGAATGTGATGGCTATACCCCGAATAACATTGTTTCCTGCGATGATCCATATGGTTGTAATTGTGATTATGATCTTTGGGATCCTGTATGTGTACAGGCTGGAAATCATTATGTAATTACTTACCCGAATGCTTGCCTTGCACAATGTGACGGCTTCACAACAGCGGACGTCTTTGATTGTTCAACCGGTGGTTGTAACTGTCCGGCAGTCTATGATCCAGTTTGTATCCATGTCGGCCCAGCAGGCGGTATCATCGTTTATGATAATTCTTGTTATGCGGAATGCGATGGTTATACCCCTAATGATTACGGACCTTGCTACGTACCAGGTTGTACTGATCCGGCTGCAATAAATTACAATCCCGATGCTACCGTGGACGATGGTTCTTGTGAATATCACACAGATATATATGGATGCACTGATCCAGCTGCAATAAACTATGACCCAACCGCTACCATTGACGATGGCTCTTGTGAATACTTCCAAGATATTTACGGTTGTACTGATCCCAATGCCATTAACTACAACCCAGATGCTACTATTGATGATGGAACTTGTGAATACCTTCCTTGCGAATCAAGCTGCGATCCGAATTGGTTTGAACCGGTTTGTGTTTATGTAGGTACATCACCGAACACCCCGATAGAATTCCAAAATCCTTGTTATGCAGAATGTGCTGGCTACACCAACTGGGGGCCTTGCCATACGGACATTCCGGGATGTATGGATCCAAATGCTGTTAATTACAATCCAGATGCTACCGTGGATGATGGTTCTTGTATTTACGAAATTCCGGGTTGTATGGATCCAATGGCT
>JAHDGC010000036.1:10375-12293 GCA_020627865.1 Saprospiraceae bacterium
AATCCAGATGCTACCGTGGATGATGGTTCTTGTATTTACGAAATTCCGGGTTGTACTGACCCAACCGCAATCAACTATAATCCAGATGCTACTGTTGATGACGGTTCTTGCGAATATGCTCCATGTGAGGATAGTTGCCCAACCGTTTACGATCCTGTTTGTGTTCAGGATGCTTCTTCACCAGACGGTATTCTTACTTTCCCGAATGCTTGTTTGGCAGAATGTGCTGGTTATACAGGCTGGTTTACTTGTCCAATTTATGGTTGCACAGATACGGCTGCCATCAATTACAACCCAGATGCTACTGTGAATGATGGTTCTTGCATCTATGAAATTCCGGGATGTACGGATCCAAGTGCTCTTAACTATAATCCAGAGGCCACCGTTGATGATGGTAGCTGTGAATATGGTATCTGCGAAGATAGTTGTGATCCAAATTGGTATGAGCCGGTTTGTGTTTATGATGGTTCAACCACCACACCGATAGATTTCCAAAATCCTTGTTATGCAGAATGTGCAGGTTACACCAACTGGCAACCTTGTCATACAGACATTCCGGGCTGCATGGATCCAAATGCCATAAACTACAACCCAGATGCTACATTTGACGATGGTTCTTGTATCTATGATAATAATGCTTGTGATAACTGTGATCCAAGCTTGAATGAGCCAGTTTGTGTATTCGATGCTGCTGGCGGCGTGCTAACTTTCCAGAACCCTTGCTACGCAGAATGTGAAGGATTCACCAACTGGCAACCTTGTAATGGTACTGGCGGAGCAAACCCGTTTGCTAACACAGAATCGGGATCAGTAAGCATAACAGGTTTTGAGGCGACAGCTTATCCAAACCCAGCTTCTGAGCAAATTACCGTTGAAAGCAATCTGTTTACTTACAATGTTGAAGTGTTTGATGTAACTGGCAAACTAGTTCATTCTACTCGTAATATAACCAATGGTATTACAGAATTGAATGTACAAGAGTACACCAGCGGGCTTTACTTTATCAAAGTTTATGACAGCGAATTTGTCAAAACGATCAAAGTAAGTGTAACGAAGTAATCACATTGTTGTAAAATTTTAAAGTGTAACAGCTCTAGCGATCTAGGGCTGTTACATTTTTTTCTCAAAAAAAACCAATTAATTACCTCATCAAAGTTTCTAGAAATCATGAAAAAATTAATATTCACCCCTATAATGTTGCTCCTGTTTTTTACAACACTATTGGCACAACCTTTTCAAGCCCATGTCCAAGGAGATGGGAAGATAGAGGGTAAACTGGATGTTACAGATGCGAATACCAATACCTATATTGGTGGGAGTGCAGGAGTTGCGAATACATCTGGTATCAATAATGTCGCTTTAGGCTCACTCGCCTTAACGTCTAATAGTAGCGGATTTCAAAATACCGCAACAGGTACCTTGGCCTTAAGGACGAATACGACCGGACAGTGTAATACAGCATCGGGCTATCAATCCTTATTCCTAAATGGAGGTGGTATCGGTAACTCCGCTGTTGGATGTCAATCCTTATATTTAAATACCAGTGGTGATTTCAATACGGCCAGTGGATACCAAGCTTTGTACAATAATAGAGGTTCAAGTAATACTGCACTTGGAGCTAGTGCGCTAGGAGCTAATACAACCGGGACAAACAACACGGCCGTGGGCGCACAGGCTGGCCCAGCGACTGGTCAGACCGCATTAACGAATGCTTCTGCACTAGGTTATCAGGCCAGCAATACTGCTTCCAATCAAGTAAAGCTTGGCAATGCATCTGTTACTAGTATTTGTGGCGTAGTTGCTTTTACATCAGTTTCCGATGGTCGATTTAAGGAAAACATCAAGGAAGATGTGAAAGGGTTGGATTTTGTGTTGAATTTAAGGCCTGTAACCTATGACCTTAATACCGGAAATATTC
>JAHDGC010000036.1:12303-18706 GCA_020627865.1 Saprospiraceae bacterium
TATTCAGAACTTCATAGATCGCAACGGCAAAAAGTCTCCATTAGAAGCGGGACAACGCCAAACTGGATTTATCGCGCAAGAGGTAGACCAATTGGCTAAAGAAATGGGCATCGAGTTTAGTGGTGTGGATCAGCCTCAAAATGAAAAATCTCATTATGGATTGCGGTATGCGACTTTTGTCGTGCCATTGGTGAAGGCTGTTCAGGAGCAGCAAGCTATCATTGAGGATTTGCGGGATCAAGTAAAGAACAAAGATTCGCAGATGACGGAGCTTTCGGACAAGTATGATGCTTTAGAAGGCAAGGTGGAACAATTGGTGAAGCTGCTTGATGCTAAGTTGTAAAAAAAACTACCATGTGTTATTAATAATATGCTCGCCCGGTGGATGCTGGGTGAGCATTTTTTTGTAGCAACTCATGAAAAGCCCCTCCATGTCCGTGTGCTCCTATTCCATCATGCGGATGGTTTTAAAGTAGGATATTTTCACTTCAGATCCCCCATATTTTCCCTTATATCCTTTACCGTTTCAACGGGCATTCCCGTAATCTTTGCAATTTTTTCATCGCTAAGATCTGACTCCAAAATCATATTTTGAATAATCATATTTTTTTCGGCTGCGGTTTTTTCGGCTGCTCTTCTTTCCATCCTTTCTTCCACAGTCTCTCCGTACATTGCCACATGCATTCTATTAATAAAACCTTTTTGCACTTCGGTATATTCTACCATATCATCTGGATTAAAATAGTGATTAATGATTTCTTCCTGAAATTTTAAGTCTAAATTATCTGGCAAAGTAACAATCAAATTGATAAATCTCAATAAGTTTATAATTTGCTCATTTGTGTAATTTGACTTTTAAGATAGTCAAACATAGCAATTTAGTCATCAATTTTACAATTTATTGAATTTTAAATACAAAATCATTCCCCCCGCACCAACTTCCTTAACTCCTTCAACTTATTCTGATTTTCCTCCAAGTAAAAAGCATTCAAAATATCATTCGCTTCCCGATTCGTAAGATGAAAAGTCATGGAAGCTCTTTCCTGTTCTGACCTTGGTCGATATACAAAACGGATGACCTCAAACTTATCCTTCCCCAGCAGATCATAGATGAAACTGAGGTTCGTATCATGTTCATAATCTTGCAATTCTAAAATCTGTCCGGCAATACCAAGCGGGTTAAACATCGTTTCCAAAACCCCAGCATGATCCCCTGAATATACATCCTGAATTTTATCCCAGCCACTCACTTGCACCAAAACCACGCCGCTGGTATTTCTCTTAATCCAATCACTAAAAACTTGTATATACCTTGTTGCAGAAATAATCCCATAATTATCCCTGAAGCCAGCATCCATCACTTCAATACTCGGCTGACTAGGCAAATATACATTGGGCAATATATACGGGTAGGTTGCATTCATCCGAATCGCAGTGGCAAACTGCAATTGATCCGAACCTTGGTCTTTAAAAAATCGGCCAAAATCTACAGCATCTACTTCCACCGAACCCGGCTTCTCAATACCAATCGGAGCAATGGTCATGTAAGAAACGCCATGTGGAGAAATCACCAACCGGCGACCATCATTTACAATGGATGGCGTAAGCATCATCATTGGAATTAGGGCTTCTTGCTCTGGCAATTTGTAATCCGCCAATACTTTGTCAAAAACGAAATCTGTATTTTCATTGAGTTGTTTCTCAAAAGCATATCCTCGATCTTTTTTGTACAAATAACCGCCTGCTTCAAAATTCACCCTCGGCAAAAAAAGATCATTAGACACAATCGTAAAACACAGAGAATTCAATAAATCCTTAGAGACTTTGGTCAAGTATTTAGAGTCATAAATATTGATCGGATTTCCCATCTGCTTCTGTAAATACAGTTCCCGCATGTATGCTACACCGATTAGTCCTCCAGATGCTCCTGTAACCAACATGGTGTGTTTAAACAAATCCCCTTCCATATATTTATCCGATTGCTGCAATACTTGCATAGACCACAAGGCTGCCTTCAACCCTCCTCCACTCACGCAAAAAATCACCATCTTGGGTTTTTTCCGCCCGAATTGTTTTCTCCAATTATTCAAAATAGCCGTTGTCGTGGCTTTGTCTTCTTTCACCACATTTGGGCTAGCCATTTCCTCCAGCTTATTATAACTATACTCCGGCAAATCATTGTTATAATTCAAACCATAAGCTTTGTTTTTATGGTTAAAACCTTCGTGTTTTGTCAGGAAGTTTATGAAGATCAACAACAATAAAAACACGGTCAATCGCCATTGATGAAACCAATACGTAATAGCCCCCGTAATGGCAACAACAACACTGGCTAAGATGAACACACTCGCTCCGGCCGGAATCCGGAAAACAGGATAATCTATCAGAAACCCTAAACTGATCAGAACAACAAGTCCGAAAAGTTGCACCACCAAGGCATTGACATGGTTTTGCCGAAAGACCCCCAATAAAATAATGGATTCATAGTGCGCTACACTCCGCACAAGTCGAGGGCGGAAATACTCGTTCAGGTAAGTATCTACCCGCCACCGATTCTCATTGATCTTGATGGATTCAATATCGGGGACACGACGCCCCGGGGCAATACCTTTTTCCAAATTGGGCGGACGCCTTAGTTTAGACTTGAGGTTTAAAATATCAATATTGGTAAAATGAAAATAGATCGAGGAAGACAAAATCATCAGGAGAAATCCTAGCAGGAAACCCATACAATGATAAAAAATAGTCAATCCAGACCAATATTCATTATAGGACTGGAACCAAACGGTATAGTACAAGTAAATCCCTATAAACCCTAAGGGGATAAACATATTATTGAGGCAAAATTTGGTAAAGGGTCGCTCCAATGTTGCCAAGAAAGGAAAGTGAAAGGCATCGAGCATGTAAGTGGTCAAATTCCAAGTCATGAAAAAAGCACCAAAGGCTGCTCCGAGGATGAGATAACTCCAAAAATTAACCTTACCGAGGTATTCCGGTGTCAGGAAAAGGTATTTGATGCCGAAGATATCCCCTATAGTTCCGGTCATCAATAACGACAATAAAAGCCATGTGAAGATAATGAGCAAATTATTGCGCACATGGAGCACAATGAGTTGTACAGGAAAAGAATAAAATATGTTAATCAACCAGTTTTTCATCTACAGGGTTCTTTAACACGCGAACGGTTTCAATTTTTGTTTCACTTACCAATTCCAATACAAATTTAAATCCATCTAATTCAATGATGTCGCCTTGTTTGGGAATTGTCTCTGTTGTCATAACGATAAAACCAGACAAGGTGTGGTATTCGCCCTCTGGGAAATTGAGATTTTCATATTTTTCATTAAGATAATCCAGCTCCAGCCTTCCTGAAAAGAGATATTCATCTTCCGACACTTGTGTTTCAACATATTCCTCTTCGTCGTGCTCATCTTCGATTTCTCCAAAAATTTCTTCGAGAATATCCTCCATCGTGATAATACCAGCCGTTCCTCCAAATTCATCGACGACACAGGCCATATTAATTCTTTTCGTAATCAATAAATTCATCACGACCTGCACCCGCATCGCTTCGGGGACAAAAGGGATTTCACGTACCAACAGCTCCTGAATAGTTTTGGGTTTACCCAATAATTGTTGATGGTGCACATAACCCAACACCTCCTCTACATCCTTGTCTATCACAATAATCCGAGAAAGCTTTGTTCTTTGAAAAACCTGATTCAATTCCTCAATGCTACAACTAATATCAATGTGCTCGATCTCCGTCCGGGGAACCATACATTCCTTTACCTTAACATTCTTGAATTGTAATGCTTTTTCGAAGAGTTCTTTATCAATTTGTTCTTCCGAATCCGTATGCGTAGTATCTTTTATAAATGCTTCCAAATCAACTCGCGTAAAGGCCGTTTCAATATCCTGCTCCTTTGATTTAAAAATAATCCGCAGCAAAAAGTCTGTCAACTTCGTCATAATCCAAGCCGGTATAAAAAGTAAAAACTGCAATGCCCGAAGAGGATAAGCCAAAAAGTACAACAGTTCGTTTGCGTAAAGCCGAAAAAATGTCTTGGGAATAAATTCGCCGAAGATTAGTATAACGATGGTTGTGACAACAGTATTGATGACGAGAATCAGCGGTTCACTTTGGAGGCCAAGATATTGACTACAGAATATGGTGAGTGGCACATTCATCAAAATCGTAAAAACAACAAGTGCGATATTATTGCCTACCAACAACGTCCCGATAAAGTCACCCGGCTTTTCATAAAAACCGGCCAGAATTTCTCCCCTACGGGCAGCTTCTTCTCGCTTGAGTTCGACCCGCAGCTTATTAGCAGAAATATAGGCGATTTCTGTTCCTGAAAACAGGGCAGAAAGTAGGAGGAAGATTATAATAAGTAGTATTTCTATCATTATTCAGATGACAAAACTTTGTTCAAATATCATTCATAGTCCACAGCATCCACCTTGATCACGCCTTCTATCGCATTTATTTTCCAACGGGAAAAATCTTGATTAGCTTCAAATCCATGGCCATAAATAATTTCATCCGGCTTTATAATCGTAACAAACTTCTGGGTGTATACTTTTTGTTCCTTATCATCCCAGATGAGTTCGTGGGTTTCTAGTCGTTCCTTGTTTTTACTTTGCCATACGACACTATCTTGGACAATGATAATATTTTTGCCTTCGTAGCGCGTCGCTTTTTTGGCAGAAAGAAAACTGTTGGACTTTTTATTCGGCCCATAAAAATCGACATGGATGCCTTCTGGAAACTCTTCATAAGGCTCCTTCCTATCCAGAAACCTTTTCATCAATGGCCCCGATACCTTTACCCGAACTATAGCTGAATCGCTATACAAGATTTCGACATCTTTAGCCACTTCAAACCGGACTTGTTCTCTCGATATAACTTTCTGTACTTCTACTAAATCATTTTCACAACTGGAAAATAAAAGTAAGGACAAAAATAATAAAATTAGGGACATTTTAACCATGTTATAAATATTGGCGTCGTAAGCATTACGACGCTACAAATCCCACGCGGGTATTATCTCACTACGGAAATGCTCCCTTCGTACGCGACTTCCTCATTATCAATAAACCCGATCACAATATAATACACAAAAACATCTGGTGTAACATATTGATCCTTAAAACGACCATCCCAGCCAAACAACTCTGCATTCAAAGGGATATTCTCCGTTTCGTAAACCAAGGCTCCCCAACGGTTGAAAACCCGCAACAACACAATCTCCCGAGCAGCCGGCCCTGCAAATGCCGTGAAATAATCATTGAAGCCATCTCCATTCGGAGAAAACACATTCGGAATATAAACAGGTCGGTTCTTAATCACATTAATCGTAACATCATCCGTTGCGGTACAGCCATTATCATCCGTAATCGTCACGGTATAATTGGTCGTGTTGACCGGAACAGCACTTGTCCTAGGACAATCTGGGCATTCCAAAGTCAAACTATCCGACCACAGGTAATCTACCGGCCAGGCCAACGGAATTTTTGTCGCATTTAAAATCACCGAATAGCCAAGTTCTGTAGTTTGATCCAAACCGGCATCTACAATCAGTTCCGGAGGTTGATTCACCGTTGCCTCAACGGAATCTTGGCAGCCCATAGCATCTTCTATGATAATGGTGTAGGTATCACTCTGCAAATTTGTGAAACTAGTATCCACTTGAAAAACCTGTCCTCCATTACTATACGTGTATGGCCCTGTGCCACCATTTCCGACCACATGCACGACACCTGTAGAATCTCCAAAGCAAAGATTATCTTCAATGCCAGCAATATCAATGAATAATTCATCCGGTTCCGTAAGGGTAACAGAAGCAACAGCATCACAAAGGTTTCCGTCAAAAACCGTAACGGCATACGTTCCCGGAGCTAGGTTTACAATAACCGAGTCTGTTTGTCCATCTTGCCATAGATAAGTATAATTCCCAACACCGCCACCGGGTGCCACGCTGGCAATACCATCATCGGCCTCAAAGCAACTGATGTCTATACCAGAAATATCTGCCGTAACAATCGTTGGTGGGACAACAGTCACCGTCGTATCTCCCAGACAGCCATTCGCATCTCGGAAATCAATCATATACGTTCCACTATTGAGACCGTTCATTTCTGTTGTAAATCCCCAACCATTGCCATCATTCCAATTGTATTCAAACGGCCCCGTTCCATTAGCAACACTTATGATGATAGAACCATCCGTACTATCATCGCAGGATGGAGGATAAACCGTCGGCATATTGGCATCAAGAATCAACTCCAGTTCATCCACCTCAATCGTCACGGGTCGCTCACAGCCATTAGCATCCCGAATCACCAGATCATAAAACCCAATAGGTAAGTTAAACAAAAAATTATCATTCCCAAAAGA
>JAHDGC010000884.1 GCA_020627865.1 Saprospiraceae bacterium
GAGGCTTGGGGGTGACGGCTCCTTATAATCAGGATGTCATTGTGGGGCCTTTCCCTGTTAGTGACGGAGATGTAGTCGGAACGATTACAGATGATTTTTGCAACAATGAATTGACGGTTTCGGTTCCAGCGCCAGATGCCTGTTCTACGAATAGCTTTTGCAATTTACAAACCATCATAAAAGAAAGCTACTGCTGCCGAACTTGTCCATCTGGTAATATCTTTTTATACGCTTATAACAATGAAAACTTTGAGGTGCCGACCTTGCAGAATATTGCACCGAGCAAACCCGTACGGGCTTCAAGCCGTCAACGACTGATGCGTTCTAATCCTGTTTTCGTTACAGATGGCAATACCGATGGCAACATTGCGACTAATCCGGATTTGCTAATCACTGCAATGGAGCTAGAACCTTGGTGGGAGATTGACCTTACCGGAAATTTTAATTTGACTCATATCGCTTTGTATGGCAGAACAGATTGTTGCGCTACCACAAATTATGAGTATACCGTTGTCGTTTCTGGCACCTCGATGAGTAGTTATGATTTAGGGACAATCTCAAGCCAGCCCGGTATTAGTGTGTTTACGGTTAGTCATGTAGGCGGCAGTATGTTGAACATTCCCATAAATCGATCCGGTCGCTTTGTGCGTGTTTATTTGCAAAATACAAATCAGCTACAATTGGCCGAAGTTGAGATTTTTGGAACAAGCCATATCAATACCGATCCTTTGACTTACACTTGGAGCGATCCTGCTATTGGTTCCAATACCACACCAGATTGTTTGGCACCTGGAGATTATACGGTGACGATTACGGATAGTGTGACGGGGTGTAGTGTCGTGGAGGGGATAACGGTGGAGTAGGGGAGCGTGAATGATAAAAGGATATTTATACATCAGCCTTTCTCATTGATATAGTGTTTCATTAAAGGACTTTTTAATTCTATTTTTATATTCAAAACAGCTAGTAATTTCATCAAAGACCTCAACTGAACCGTTTCTTTTCCATGCTCAATGTCGTAAATAACCGTCTTGCCCAATCCGGCCAAGTGTGCACAATCTACCCTAGATAACCCACTTATTTTTCGATGATACTTTATGACTTCGCTAATTTCTTTCACATCCATTTTACTGTTTTAACGGTAAAAGTAAGTGTAAATAAAGGAATTAACAATGAAATGATGATTAATTTACTGTTAGGGCGGTAAATTTATGTAAATAATAATTTTATTGAAAGATGCAGGTATGCTTTTAATCACCAAAATCAAATCAGCTCCAAAACCTCCTTCGCCTTCCTCGCCAAAGGATATTTTTCAGCAACAATAATCTTTAAATTCTCCTCCGCCTGTTTTCCCTCGTCAAGCTTCAAATAAGCCAAGGCCTGAAACCAAAGCGCCTGCTCCCTACCACCTTTTCCACGACGATCTAGCACCACATCAAACTTGCCAATCGCCTCTCGTATTTTCCCTTCCTGAAACAAACTTTTCCCTTGAAGAATCATGGCCCTATGGTACATTTCGTAATCCTCCGGTATTTTTTCTAACAAATCGTACGCTTTTTGAAAATTTTGTTCTTGGTAAGCCGTTCCCGCCTCGTTGAGTAAACCCAAAAACTGATCTGCTTCCCCTCCGCTACGTTCTCCATGAGGCTTGATTTTGTCCGTTTGATTCCAGTAATGCGTAGCCATTTCTGTGGCATCATTTTTTGTGAAACCAAATTGCCAAATGCCAAAAGCAAGCACCAGCAAAGCCACCGAAGCTGCGGCCAAAAGATACTTCCTGAAATTCCCAGAACGGACTTTAGCCTCTGGCTTGGATTGCGCTTCCTGTCTAGCTTTTTCCTCTTGTTTTCTTTTTTCCTGCTGCAACATGGCTTTCCAATTAGCCTTCATCTCCTCTTTTTCTGAAACATCTGATAACAAATTATTTACATTAATATGGATCTGTTCATACCGTTCTAGCCGCTCTTTAAACACCGGATCATTTTCCAGTCGCTTCGAAACTAAATCCAGCTCCGCCAGAGAAAGCGTACTTTCAAAATAACGCTCTATAAGATTCAAATCTTGATCAATTGTATTTTGCATAAAATAAAGATTATTATTTTTATGAACCACTCATTGTGTAGTTTATTTTGTTCACCGCAGATAGTGCAGATGGCCACAGATTAATCCGTGTAAATCTGTGGTGTACCTATTCCTTCTCCAACGCTAAAAACAAAATCCGCTTCAACTTCTTCGTACACCGAATCTTATCATTCACAATCGCCTGATAATTCTTATACCCCAAATCCCGCCACACCGCCTTCATCTTCACCCCCTTCACCAAAATCGTATCAAACAATTTCCGGCACTTTGCGCACAATTTATCCAATGCATTGTTGAAAGCCACCGTCTTCCTAAAATTGCTCGTTTCAAGTTTATCTGCCCCAAAGGCAGGTTTATCTGCCGCGCTTGTTTCAAGTTTATGTGTCCTAAAGGCAGGCTCTGCTTGAGATACTACATCATCCGCCACAAAAACACCTAATGGCTCGCTTTTTAAAACCACCTTCCTTTTCTCCCGCTTCATCCGATGACAGGTATTCACACACATCGTATAAAAATACCCCTCGACATTTTTCGGCAAAGGCCGCCCCTCCTCAACAAACAATTCCCAAAAAGCCAACATCGTCTCCGCAATCACCTCCTCTGATTCTAAGGTCGATTGGGTATACCGCCAAAGCTGCTGCTTGCATTCTGCATAAAGCGATTTGAAGAATGTGTTGAATGCTTGGGGTTTGCCTTGTTGGGCTTGTGCTAGGATTCGTGTGAAGCTTTGTCTGTTCATGTTGGTTTCGCTATTTACTAAGAGTGAAAAAAATAAAAAAATTTATGAGGTTACTGGTTTTTCTATAAAAAAATGAGCTTAACAATTCTCGTGTCTATTTTGTGAAGATAAATGAAAAAAATAAAAAAATATTTTATCAACTTAATTTATTAGTAATCAAAGTGTTAAGATAATG
>JAHDGC010000885.1 GCA_020627865.1 Saprospiraceae bacterium
TTTTATTTCTAAATACAATACCAAAGGGCTGGATATGGATCGTTATAATATAAAGGTGTGCACTATAGGTAAAATCAGCGAGCTTTATGATGCGGTTTTTGAATAAAAATATGATCCACACTCCCGAGCATCCTGTCTTGCTCTTCGATGGCGTTTGCAATGTCTGCAATGGTTTCGTGCAGTTTGTTATCGCACGAGACAAAAAGCGCATATTCCGGTATGCCTCTTTACAATCTGAATTTGCCACAACATTACTACAAAAAAGGAATCTTCCTTCCACCGGATTGGATACCGTCATTCTAATTGATGAAAACGGTAATTATTTTGCCAAGTCTGACGTCGCCTTGGAATTGTTTCGTCGATTTGGTGGCTTTTGGTCATTATTATATTATGCTAAAGTTATCCCGAAACCCATCCGGGATGGCGTATATGATTTCATCGCCCGTAACCGTTACCGTTTTTTTGGTAAAAAAGAAAGTTGTATGATCCCTACGCCGGAGTTGAAGGCTTTGTTTTATAGTTGAAAAGTGGTTTCTACCCAATCTCGTGCCCCATTTTCTTGAACTTTCCTAATAATTCCCGTATTTTCGCCACTCTTTTACATATATTGCTCACATAATATATATTATCATAGATATGGATACCACAAAAACGACGGAATTGCGTCGTACAGAAATAAAAGACATCTTGAAGAACCCATCCGTTGGGGATAAAGTATTGGTGAAAGGCTGGGTAAGGGCCTTCCGTTCTAACCGTTTTATTGCGCTCAATGATGGTTCTTGTTTTACCAACCTGCAAGTTGTTATTGATTTTGAACATTTTGAGGAAGACTTGTTGAGGCAAATTAATTTTCACTCCTGTATCGCCGCTAGTGGTACTTTAGTAGAATCTACCGGTTCAGGGCAACTTGTGGAAATTATGGCCGAAGACATAGAGATTGTTGGAGGCAGTAATCCAGATGAATATCCATTGCAACCGAAAAAGCAGACGATGGAATTTCTCCGGGAGAATGCCCAGTTCAGGATGCGGACAAACACGATGAGTGCCGTTTTCCGGATCAGGCATGGGGTAGCGTTTGCGATTCATAAATTTTTTAATGATAAAGGATATTATTATCTCCACTCTCCGATCATTACCGGAAGTGATGCAGAAGGGGCAGGAGAAATGTTTCGGGTAACGACTTTTGAACCGAACAAAGCCCCCTTGAGTGAAGATGGTTCCATTGACTGGAAAGAAGATTTTTTTGGTAAAGCTACCAACCTGACCGTTTCCGGACAGCTTCAGGCGGAGATTGCGGCGCTTGCCCTTAGTAAGGTGTACACATTCGGACCGACTTTCCGTGCGGAAAACTCCAACACTTCCCGTCACCTTGCTGAATTTTGGATGATCGAGCCAGAAGTTGCTTTCAATGATATTCACGATAACATGGATTTGGCGGAAGCCTTTATTAAGTACATCATTAAATATGTATTGGATAACTATCCGGATGATGTGGAGTTTTTGAGCAAAAGGTTGAGTGATTCGGAGAAGAACATGAAGAAGGAATTGCGTCGCCCGATGAACTTGCTGAAGACCTTGGAATTTGTGTTGGAGAATGACTTCGAAAGATTAACCTATACAGAAGCTATCGAATTATTGAAAAGGTCAAAAGCTTATAAGAAAGGCCGCTTCGAATTTGATGTAGAGTGGGGGATTGACCTTCAGGCAGAGCATGAGCGTTGGTTGGTAGAGAAGCATTTTAAGAAACCAGTTATCCTTGTGGATTATCCAAAAGACATCAAGGCATTTTATATGCGAATGAATGATGATGGAAAAACCGTTGCGGCAATGGATGTATTGTTTCCATATATTGGAGAGATTATCGGCGGATCGCAAAGAGAAGAAAGGTATGATGTTTTACTTTCTAGGATTCAGGAAATGGGTATCCATCAGGAGGAGTTGCAATGGTATCTTGATTTGAGAAGGTTTGGTGGTTGTCCGCATGCTGGTTTCGGATTGGGTTTCGAAAGAATCATCCTGTTCCTTACGGGGATGGCCAATATCCGAGATGTGATTCCGTTTCCGAGAACACCGGGTAATGCGGCGTTTTAGGAATTGAAAATAATTTTATCATGAATTTGCTTTTGTAAATTCATTGTTGATATTTTCCCTGTATGATTGATGGTTTTGATGCTGTTGGTTGTACAGGGAATTTTTGTTTTTGGTGGAGGAGGTTAAGTTGGATTGATATTATTGTACTATAATCTTCTCACTAACAAGCTTGCCTAAATCTACAGCATACACATTAATGAAATAAATCCCCTTAGGCAACGTCATCAAAGATAGTGTCACCTGATGAATACCTGCACCAACTTTCCCAATTACTTGCTGTTGCATCTGTTGTCCAAAAGTATTGTAAATCTGTACGTTTATTGTTGTGTTTTGATTCACGGTGAACTGAACATGCATTTCGTCTTCTGTCGGATTGGGATATACTGCGTTTAATTTTATTGGATTGTTGTTTCTAGTGATGGGTGTATTGTAATGTTGATAAAGTTTCAGTAAACTTTGGTGCAAGTTAAGCCTTCCTCCCGAGACACTTTTCCCTTGCAAATCTGGAAGTGGATCTGTCTCATTTAAAATAAAATCTTTAACCCGCAGGGCATGTTGTGCTGGATTATTTTGAGCATCTTCCATAAATGCTAAAACGGGGGCTGAATATAACAAAGCTACTGCTCCTGCAACATGTGGCGATGCTGCCGAAGTGCCGTTGAAGCTGCCATATCCGCCCGAATTTTTGATGGTAAATATGCCCGCTCCTGGGGCACCAAGATCAATATGCTTTTTCCCATAAGCGGCAGATAATGCTTTGTGGTCATTATAGTTGGTGTTGGTGACGCTGATTAGAAAATTACTACCACAAGTCGTGGGTAAATCTCCTGCTATATCCACATCTAGGCCTACATTTGCTGTGGCCGCAGCACTTAAAATGCCTGCTTGTCCGAGCAGATCA
>JAHDGC010000886.1 GCA_020627865.1 Saprospiraceae bacterium
TTTTTAATATAAAAATTATACTTTTGTGAAAATATAGGTTCTCTGACAAAAATTGTAACCAGTAGAGGTCAATTGAAAATTGACCGACAAAAATCCCTGTCTGCCTAAGGCACATCAGGCAGGAAGAAAATCAGGTAATCAAGAGAACCTGCCTGTCCTAGCGGTCACGCAGGCAGGTCATGGTTCAGACTTTCACGGAATTTGTTAAAGAGTCAAAACGTAAACCCATGTGGTGTTACGAAACCAATTTTATTCAATAACCTTTAAAAAAAGATTAACCATGAAGATTAATGGAACATGGAAAAGTTCGGCAGGTTCAACTTTGAAACTTAGAGAAAACAAAGGAAAAGTTACTGGAACTTTTCAATTGGCAAAAGATAAAACAGAAGTAAAGCATAAAATAGTGGGCAGTATTGACCCAGATGAAGATTGCAAGGTTCGTCCTGTTTCTTTTTCTGTTGCTTGGACGGATGGCGAGGGCAAAAGTTCCCATTCTGTTACGGCTTATTCTGGCCAACTTAATGCAAAAGGGGAGGAGCCTAACATCGAAGTTATTTTTCTAATTGCGAATGATAAAACACCGCTTTGGAAAGGTACGGGCATCAGTTACGATAATTTTAGTAAGGTGTGAATTTTGTAAAAAAAACGTAGAGCCGCAATGCATTGCGGCTCTACGTTTTTTTTACCCATATTATCACTCATCCAACTCCGCCAACTCCATCCAACGCATTTCCTTCTCCTCCAGCAAACCCTGAAGCTCATTTAATTCCTTGGATAAAGCATTAATCTCATCCGCAGGCAAACCTGTATCATTAAACTTTTCCAGAATCTCTGCTCTTCTTGATTCTAGTTTTGCAATTTGCTTTTCTAACTTGCCCATTTCCCGGCGCTCGTTATACCCTAGTCTGCTCTTAGGTTTATTTTTATAATCATCCTTTTTCGCCGATTTCTCCGGTATACGTTCTACTGCCTTTTTCTCCCGATCTTCCTTTTTCTTCCGTGTGCGATATTCCGTGTAGGTACCGTTAAAATCTCGGATGTGGCCATCACCTTCAAAAACAAAAATATGATCGACTAGCTTATCCATGAAATAACGATCATGCGAAACAATCAGGACACAGCCCGAAAAATCCATCAAGAAATCTTCCAGCACATTGAGGGTCATAATGTCTAGATCGTTGGTCGGCTCATCCAGAATCAGGAAGTTTGGATTTTGCATTAACACTGTCAGCAGGTATAATCTTCGTTTTTCCCCTCCACTGAGTTGCGATACGTAAACCTGTTGTTGTTTTCTGCTGAATAAAAACCGTTCTAGTAGGGCAGGGGCGGTCAGTTTCATGCCATTGGCGAGCGGAATGTATTCTGCAATATCCCGCACAACATCAATCACACGTTTATCCTGTTCCAGTTGGATGCCGTCTTGGGTAAAGTGACCAAAAACGATAGTGCCGCCCACGACAACCTTGCCGGAATCCGGACGAATTTCTTTGGTGAGGATTTTTAATAGGGTAGACTTTCCGGCGCCGTTAGCGCCAACAATACCTACCTTTTCCCTTTTCTTAAATTTATAATCAAAATCCTTGATGAGGACAAGGTCGTCATAGGCTTTATTGATGTAATGCGCCTCCAGAATTTTACTCCCCAATCTGGCGCCCTTTATTTCAATTTGCAAATCTTGTTTGACCGTTTTATTAGAAAGTTTTTCGTCGAGGTCATGAAAACTGTTGACTCTAGATTTTGCTTTGGTACCTCTGGCCTTGGGCTGCCTCCGAATCCATTGCAGTTCCCTTTTCAACAGCTTCATATCCCGCTCCGTATTCCTCGCCCCGACTTCTTCGCGAGTAGCCTTCTTCTCCAAAAAATCAGAATAATTGCCCTTGTAGCGATATAGTTTTCCGCCATCCAGTTCAATAATCGTATCGCAAACTTTTTCCAGAAAATACCGATCATGCGTTACCATGAAAATGGTCAAATTGACTTGTTGGAGATATTGTTCCAGCCATTCGATCATGTCAATGTCCAAATGGTTGGTCGGCTCGTCGAGGATAATAAAGTCCGGCTCTTCGATAAGGATTTTGGCCAGTGCCAAACGTTTTTTTTGCCCACCAGAAAGCACGTTGACCTTTTGCGTGAGGTTTTTAATATTAAGTTTGGAAAGAATTTCCTTGATTCGGGCTTCTACATCCCAAGCATTCAGCTCGTCCATTTTGGCTGAAGCCCTTTCCAGCCGTTTTTGATCTTCCGGATTCGCAACCGCCTGTTCATACTCCTTTACGGCATTGATCAATGGATGGTCTATCTCAAAAACAGCATCCATAATATTGTGGCCGGGCTGGAACTCCGGATCTTGCTTCAAATACCCTGTGCGAATATCTTTTCGCATCAGGATTTTCCGGTTTTCCCCTTCGGGAGACTCTTCGCCGGCAATCACCCGGAGCAATGTCGTTTTGCCCGTGCCGTTTTCTGCCACCATTGCGATTTTCTGCCCCTTATCTATATGGAAGGAAATGTCCTTAAAGAGCAATTTTTCACCATACATCTTACTGATGTTTTCTATTGTCAGGTAATTCACGCGTTTTTTATTTAAGTGTCAAGCTAAGACATTTTAGGGATGCTGCAAAATTAGGATAATAATCAGATATAGAATAATCAAAATCAGGAAGTATAACAAATAATTTTATTTGAAACTTTTTGTGTTTATTTGTGTTTTTTGAATTATTTTGTTTTATATTTGCATTGTTGCAATAATATGATGCTTCATGCGGTATGAACTTGTCTGGCTGTTTATTCTGAATACGCTAGAAAGTTTCTACCGTGAGAAGTATGGCCATAACGTGGAAATTTTAGGAGTATTAAACATATTTTTTGTATAAAAATCTGTACGCTTTCAATAAAAATAAAAAAAAAATATAAAAAAATAAAAATATTTTATTCTAAAATTGGGGCTTATTAAATATTGAAAAAGAATTATATTTTTATAACAATACATTTA
>JAHDGC010000887.1 GCA_020627865.1 Saprospiraceae bacterium
GCATGTTGAAATAGCGAACAGCAGAATATTTCTACTCACTTTTCAAAAACATTTCGTACTTTCACAAATTTTCAAAGTTATTAGTAACATACGCAAAACACTTTAATACTTCAGTATATAACACTATAAACACATATTGTAAGACCAATGGCAATTAAAAAATCAGAACTTTACAGCACCCTCTGGAAATCCTGCGATGAACTGCGCGGCGGCATGGATGCTTCCCAATACAAGGACTACATTCTTGTCCTTCTTTTTGTAAAATACATCAGTGACCGATACGGGGATGATGAAGAGGCGGTTATCGAAGTACCCAAAGGAGACAAACCCGGACAAGGGGGCAGTTTTCAGGATATGGTTTTCTGGAAAAACAAATCAGAAATCGGGGATCAACTCAATATTATTATAGGAAGGTTGGCCAAGGCAAATGATCTAACCGGCATCATCACGGTGGCAAATTTTAATGATCCGGAAAAACTGGGCAAGGGCAAGGATATGGTTGATCGCCTTTCCAACCTCATTGCTTTGTTTGAAAATCCGCAACTCAATTTTAGTAAAAACCGTGCCGACGGGGATGACATCCTCGGCGATGCCTACGAATACCTCATGCGCCACTTCGCCACAGAATCCGGCAAGAGCAAGGGGCAGTTTTACACCCCTTCTGAAGTCTCCCACATTCTGGCCAAAGTTGTAGGGGTGAAAAATGCAAAAAGGGCAGACCAAACCATTTATGATCCCACCTGCGGCAGCGGTTCGCTTTTGCTGAAAGCGGCAGATGAGGCTCCCATTTCCCTCAGCCTCTACGGACAGGAAAAGGACAACGCTACCCGCGCCCTTGCCGTGATGAATATGTGGTTGCATAACAACCCGGACGCGGTGATCTGGCAAGACAACACCTTGTCGGCTCCTCATTTTAAAAATAAAACTGGTGGCTTAGAAACATTCGACTTCATAGTTGCCAATCCGCCTTTTTCGGACAAGGCCTGGAGTAATGGCTTTGATCCCGTAAACGACTTGTTTGGAAGATTCCAAGATTTCGGTATTCCGCCAGCCAAAAACGGGGATTATGCCTACTTGCTGCACATCATCCGTTCCCTGAAAAGCAAGGGGACTGGTGCGGTTATCCTGCCGCACGGGGTCTTATTCCGGGGGAACGCGGAAGCGACCATCCGTCAAAACCTGATCCAAAGGGGATATATTAAAGGGATCATTGGCTTGCCACCAAACTTATTTTATGGTACAGGTATCCCGGCTTGCATCATCGTCCTAGACAAGGCATTGGCCGCCAGCCGGAGGGGAATATTTATGATAGATGCCAGCAAGGGTTTTGTGAAAGATGGGAATAAAAACCGCCTGCGCGAACAGGATATTCACCGCATCGTGGATGTTTTTGAAAAGCAAACCGAACTGCCCGGTTATGCCCGTTTGGTGCCTTATCAGGAAATTGAGACCAATGCTTACAACCTCAACATCCCCCGTTATATTGATAGCCAAGAAGTAGCGGATGTACAGGATATTGAGGCACATTTGCGGGGCGGTATTCCTAGTGCAGATTTGGAACAACTGGCTCCTTACTGGGCGGTGTTCCCCGAATTGCGGAAGGCCTTGTTTGCAAAAGAAAAAGGCCGGAAAAATTACAACCGCCTGAAAGTTGCAAATGCAGACATTAAGGATACCATTTTTACACATCCTGAATTTGTAGCTTTTTTGGAAGATATGAACAATGTGTTTGCAAAATGGGAAAAGAAGCAATTGAAATTCCTCAAGAAGCTCAACGGGGAAACAAGGCCGAATGATGTGATTGCCGCAATAGCGGAAAGTGTATTGAAAAGTTATACCGGGAAAGCTCTGGTGGATAAATACGACATGTACCAGCATGTGATGGATTACTGGGAGGAAACCATGAAAGACGATTGTTATATTATTTCGGAAGATGGCTGGAAAGCTGAAGTCTATTTGTTGTATACGGACAAGGCCCGCAAAAAAGCGAAGGGCTGGGATTGTGATTTGCTACCGAAAGATTTGGTGATCCATCGGTTTTTTAAGGAAGAAAAAAAGGCCATCCTCGCCCTAGCAGAAGCGGAGGAAAATGCGGCCCGGCAGAAGTCGGAAATTGAGGAAGAACATGGTGGGGAATCGGGCTTGCTGGCTGAAGTCTTGAACGATAAGGGCAAGGTGAACAAGGCGATGTTGACCAAAAGAATGAAGGCCATCAAGGAAGATCCGGACGAGGCGGAGGAGTTTGCGGTATTGGAAAAATGGAACAAGGCAAACGAGGCCATTGCAAGTACAAAGAAAAAAGTGGCCGCAGCAGAAAAGGCCTTGGATAAAAAGTTGGCAGACCGCTATAAAATCTTGACCGAAGCGGAGGTGAAATTGCTGGTGACGGAGGACAAGTGGATGGCAAGTCTCCAACAAGCTATTGGCGGAGAACTGGATAGGGTGTCGCAAAGTCTGGCACAGCGCATCAAGGTGCTGGCAGAACGGTATGATACGCCTTTGTCGCAACTGGAAGATGAAGCGACGGTCTTGAAAGCTACAGTATTGAATCACCTTGAAAAAATGGGCATGGTATGGTAGAGGAAAATACATTGTTAAAGAAAGGGTTTAAGAAAACGGAGGTTGGGATTATTCCGGTGGAGTGGGAGGTGAAGGAAAACAATGGGGTCATTTAAAAAAGGAAAAAATATTCCTAAGAATGAATTAAGTTCAGAGGGTTTCCCTTGCGTACTTTATGGAGAAATTTATACCAAGTATAATTTTACGACTGATAATCTAAAATCCAGAATTCCTAAATCAATAGCTAGAAATTCTACACAAATAAAGTATGGAGATATTTTGTTTGCAGGATCAGGTGAGACAGTAGAGGATATTGGAAAATGTTTTACTTTTTTAGGAAGAGAACAAAGTTTTGCAGGAGGTGATATTATAATTTTTACACCAAATGGGGTTGATAGTACATTTTTAGGCTATCTTTTAAACTCTCCTGAAA
>JAHDGC010000037.1:0-14132 GCA_020627865.1 Saprospiraceae bacterium
ATCAGACTTATAGATGGTTGGGCCACAAGCTTTGGCCACTGCGGCTAGCATCTTCGCGTCATATTTAATACCTAGCTTTTTAAATTCTTTGTCATAAGTATCAAGACATTCTTGAAATTTACTCATAGTAGAAATGATTTAGTGATTAAAAAAGTATAATAGCTGTATACTATGTTTTCAAGGTTGAAACATAATAGCAAGCCAAGGCCCATAGTTTGTTTTTCCCTTGAAAACAAGGTTCTAACGACTGTAGCCTCTGTAATAATATATTTAGTTTTTTATTTGCCAATGGCAAGATTTTTATTTTCTCTTATTGCAATTGTTGAGATAAAATGCAACGGTTTTTCGTTCGTTATATAACAGTATGTTTGTCTTGAGAGATAATGCTTCTTAAACGTTTTTCTTCCGGAGAATGTTGCTTAGCTATATTGGGCTAAACCATTACTTTATTATCTCTGCCCAATAATACAAATTTTTTTTTAAATCAAATATTCTTTTACCGTTTATTTTTGTTAGAAAAAAGATTTAAACAAGTTAGGCCAACTAAGCTATAAACTACTGATTAGCAAGCGCATACTTTTTACTAGGCAATCGGATTAAAAACTGGTAAGTTTAAAAATTTTTCTTCAACCCCTGCCTGTTCCTGCGGACACGCAGGCAGGTCATTATGTAAATGGCTTACAAATATTACCACTTTTTTGCCTGATTACCTAACTTTTGGCCTTTTTACTTTTTACTTGTTTACTTAGAAGCAGCAAGGATGAAATGCGAAGTATTGTAACAATGCATTTTCATTTTGTACTTTGAACTGGAGTTAAAAGTAATGCACTATGGCGGATTTAATCCTGAATTAAAAATTACACAGGAATGAATTTAATGATCGGAAACCAAGAAAGTGCGAGCCAATCACCAACAACTAATCACTTTAACCAATCTCTCCAGGGCCTAGGGCAGAAACCCGCTTTCCACTATCTGTTATCCAATAAGGATGCCAAACCAAAACTATACTGAAGATTTTGATGTCTGTTCTTCTTGGTTTCACTTCTTTTACCGTAATCCCGAGCGATATTTTATCCCATTTTCTACGGATGTCATCCAGTTTCTTTTTCAACTCATCTTCTAGCCTTTCATAATCCAACCGCAAATCTTCCAAATCTTCCTCTGCGGCTTCTGCTTTTTGTTTGGCCTTGCGGCGAAGACGACTTTTGGAGGCAATTGAACTCATGGAGCGAGAACGCTTTTTTACAAAAACAGAAAAGATCGTTTCTGCAACACCAAGCCACTCCGCACTCTTGCGATCTTCTGCCTCTTCCAATGCAGCGTCCAGTTTGTGTTCCTGTTTCCTGATCCGATCATTGATCCTATCAAATTTTGCTTCATAGCGATCCTGCAAGGCATCCAGTTCCTCGTCTCTTTGTTCCCGTGCTTCCTGTTCTACCCGCATCCGGAATGCCGTTTCTGATTCCTCGGGTGTTTTGTAACGGGTCAATTCTTTATGCTCTAAAGACATCTCCCGTTGCGTTTGATAAATCCAATTGGAAAAATCTTTCCGGAGTGTAGCAACTTGCTTCGGGGTATTCAAACAATCTGGCGGAATCGTATAGTAAACCGGTACGCCTTCCGGAACCCTTGGACGTACCTCTAGCATATGCCCCCACTTGATGACATTTCGCCCAGCACTCCAGTCGGTTCTTCCGAATTCATCCGGAGCATCTGAAAGGATAGATAATTCTTTCATCAAATCTATCTCACTCTTGGCATCATAAAACCGAACTTTCCCGACAGAGAGCAACCGAGGTTCATAAACAATAGATAGTGCATCAGTCTCCAACTCCATTTCGGCAATCACTTTTGTTTTCTGGATATTGAGGTACCTATGATCTACCGAAGGACTAACCGAAGGTCTTTCCGTTGTCGTGTTCGGGGTGTCCAATACCGCAGGTTTTTTCGCGGTAGCCGTAGCGGCAGCTTGCGTAACATTCGTCGTTTTAAATTCCCGATGCGCGCTACTTTTCTTGTCGGCCATCAAGGTTTTTACCTGAGGGCGAGTAAGCGGCCCACAAAGATAAGACATGGCCCAACGGGTATGGAAAAGAGTCGGTTCTGTATCATGAACGTTGTGCATCAAAAATACCCGAGAAGACAAAGACGAGATGATTTCATCAAAATCTTTTTCTGTGGACGTTCCGGCTTCGGCAATGGCTCCTTTCAATCCTTCCAGTACGCGATCCTTATCCCTTTCCGTTTGCAATTTTCCGATGAACCATGTTCCAGCATTGGAAAGCCCCTTGTAATCTATATCAACTGGGTTTTGGGTAACCATTACGGTACCAACACCATACGCTCGTGCTTGTTTCAAAATAGTGAGCAAAGGTTTTTTAGAAGGTGGTTCCGAAGTGGGCGGGAAGTAGCCAAAAATTTCATCGAAGTAAAGCAAACTCCGCAGGCTAGTTGTCCCAGCTTGTTTCCGCATCCAGGTTACGAAACTATTCAATAACAAGGTTACGAAAAACATCCTTTCACTTTCGGAAAGGTGGGCAATGTAAAAAATACTGTGGCGGGGTTGCCCGTCGGGATTAAAATACATTTGCTCAATATCCAAGGAATCCCCCTGAAACCAGTAATTAAACTTTGGCGAAGCCAGCAAATTATTGAAAGCCATGGCCAGTTCAAAACGTTCCTTTTTCGGAAAAGCCGTATCAATACTGAAAACACCAGAAATTTGAATCGGAGGATCTTGAATACTATGGATGATTGCGGGCAAGTCGAGGTCGCGTTTTTTGCGCCAGAAAAAATCAAATATTTTATACAATAAAATGCCTTCCTGACTCTTGACTGGATCGGCTTTGCTGTCAATTAAACCCAGGAGTGCCGTTACCGTTCCTTGGATACGTTCGGTAATCATTTCTCCATCTTCTTCAAAATCGACATCGGGAGCGGCGAATGATCCTAAAATATTTACCGGAACCCCAGCAGTAGAACCTGGCGTATAAATGGTATAGTCAACGGATTCCTGCAAGGTCCAAATTCTAGAAGTATCCTGTCCCCAATCCGCAAGCCCTGCCTTCCATTTTTCGGCCGTCGCAGCAGCATATTCCTGTAAAGTCATATCCTTTCGCCCTGCATCATCTGGGTTTACCCATTTTTCAAAATCTTCCGGTTTTAATTCTGGAAACTGCAACAGCAGATTGGTCATATCTCCCTTCGGGTCAATGATAATCGCCGGGATTTTATCAATAGCTGCTTCTTCCAGGAGACCGATACAAAGCCCAGTTTTCCCGCTGCCTGTCATCCCGACGCAAACCGCGTGCGTAGTTAAGTCCCGAGAATCATAATTGACAAATTCGTCTGTAATGGATTTATTTTTGAGATCGTATTCTGCTCCGAGGTAAAAGGAGCCAAGTTTTTCTGGAGGTCGTGTAACCATAATAAAATTGAATTGAGAAACAATCCTTACGATTGTTTTATGACATAGTATATTTAACGCAGTAACGGTGAAAAGTCCCGTTTTCAGGTTAGGTTATTTATTAAGATATTATTACCACAAATTTTTTACTTGATACTTCATACGCTATTTTCTCTTTTTGGTTGCTTTAACGCTTTTTTTGCAATCCAAAAATAAAATCGAGGCAAAGTTATGAAAAAGTTGGGAAAATAGCACATGAGGGGAGATGTTCGAGTTTTGAAAGGGTCGCTATTTTTGAATGTTGGAATAATTCGGCAGGCTTTATTAGAGCTCTGCTTTAATTTTTTGACGGTACTGTTCGCTACAACATATCCGAAGGATTGTTGTATAGCGAACAAAAGTAACGGGCTTTGACCGGATAGTTTGTCGGGCTTTATTGGAAGTATGATTTAGTTTTGAAAACTTACACAAGCGTTCGTTGCCCATAGGCAAGCAATGCCTCCACCAAATGATGGACCATTGTACAGGGAGCCTTTTCATGATTCGGTTTATTGCTTTTGCATGATAAGCTTCTAATGCTTTCGCTCTAGCAATGGCCAATTTGGTGTTTTTGACAATATCATTTCGGACAATGTTCCTAAAATTCTTGTCAGACTTCATATCTTTTTCATAACTAAAGCTTGAATGAGCAAGTGCCTTTTTCAAAAACTCGTTTGGCGAAGGACGATTACGTAAAATCTCTGTTAAAATTTGGTAGTAAGTTGCCCTGTTTTGATAGTCCAGATTTTCAGGATCAATATCTTGATAATGCAATAAAATCCAAAGTTCAAAAGCATCATTACTCCAAGCTACTTTGATCCCTTTACTTTCGGCCAGATGAATACTTTCGTTAAAAGCATCATCGCCAATTGCCTTATTATCCATTACAGGTTCTTTGTCTCGGTCAAAGACACACCACACATGTATCCCTTGATTTTCTTTTTTCTCAAGAACGCCGTCTCCATTGTAAATCATCAAGCCATCAGATTTACAACGGTTAATGGCTTTTAAAACATTTTTAAAATTATTTTTTTGATTGGGAACAGGATTTACCTTGATAAGTGGAGTCTCAAAGTACTTAAAATAAACAGGTTCACTCACCTTGTCTTCACAAAAAATAATGAAGGTCGTTATCGTATCTGCTTCCCGCTCCTCATGCTTCCGAATATTCCAAGGGTCATTCATCTTCTGTTGCATTTAAAGTATGAAAATCCTCCAATATCGGAACGGCTCCATAGTATCCGGCTAGGTATTGTTTGGCAAAATCCGCATCATTGCGAATGCCTTTCAAATCGGCCAAGGAATACAAACGGGTAGCTTCCTCCTGATCTTTTTCTGTAAAGTAAAATTGATCCCTTCTCATGATGGCCGGACTTAATAGGTTGGTATCATGCGTGGTGAAAATTAATTGTGCATTGGATTTGTTGATCTTGGGATCGTTGAATAGTTCGATGAGTTTGATGACTAGGAAAGGGTGAAAGTTGCTGTCTAGTTCGTCTATGATTATGGTTGGGCTATAGTCAATAGCATCAAAGGTTAAAATAAGTAGCCCTATTAGATCAAATAATTTTTGTGTCCCAGCAGATTCATTATACTCTAGATTTAGTGTTGCTTTTTGTCTACCTTCTTGATGAAAGGTTTTGATTAGAAGAATTTTATTTTTAGGAATCTTGTCTGATTTAATTTCATCTTCATTAGTATCAACTATAATGTCATGATATTGTAATTGAAATTTTTTAAGAAAATCCAGTAAAGAGTTTTTACGTGTATGGATAAAATTAATAGATAGTTTTCGGAAACTATTTTGGTAAGAAAGATTTGTAATTGGGGCAATAGTCATGGGGTCTCTTATTTTGAAACAAATCCCCTTACGAAAAGAAGCGGCATGTGTTAAAAAAAGGGAGTGTTTAAATGCTAAGTCTGGAATCTCCTTCGCATTCGGTAATCCTTGTTTATCAACTTTTAATCCTGTTCTGGTAAAAAGCTTGACCATATTTTTTGCTTTTTGCCCATAAAGCCATTCACTAGTGATAATTTCTGTACTGTCATCTTGGTTTTTAACTTCCTTGTTTTTTTTTATGGTAAAACCATAGCGATACTTTTTTTCTTCATGTAAAAAGATAATTTGAAAAAAAGATTCAGATTGTTCCACATCTGTTTGATACAAAAAAGGATCGATAATATCAGAGAGTGTAGATTCTGGACTAGGTAAACTTCTAATCGCTTTGCTAAAACACCCCATTGCCATCAATACATTACTCTTCCCACTCGCATTCGCCCCATAAATCCCAATCGTTTTCAGCAAGCGGATATTCCCCACTTCCACAATATTATTTTTATCAATATCAGGATACTCTTCTCTATTGCTATCCAATTTCGTGGCCACAAAACTGATCGTTTGCAAGTCCTTGATAGACCTAAAATTCTTTACACTAAACTCTATGATCATTTTTCATGATTTTGCCGAAAAAATACAATAGTAATCAAAAATAGGGCTTTAATGTAATCTTTTTAGTTGAATTTTGCTTTTTTTGAACGTTTTTATGATAAAAGAATCTGTTTTTAAAGCAGGAAAATAGCGATGACTTGCCCACACAAGGATGGATTCAGCGATTAAAACCCAAGAAAATGCAAACTAATCACCAATCCAGTAACCACAAACCCACCATCTTTCCCCTTTTTCCCGTACCTTTGCACCACTTTTTCAAAATATTTAAAAAATTATCATGCTTTCAGTTAACGATTTAGGGCTACAATACGGCAAACGGGTTTTATTCGATGAAGTCAACCTCAAATTTACCAGAGGAAATTGCTACGGCGTTATCGGTGCCAATGGCGCTGGAAAATCCACCTTCCTCAAAATGCTCTCCGGAGAAATTGACCCCGTACGAGGTGCTGTCTCCTTAGAACCGGGCAACCGGATGGCCGTTTTGAAACAAAACCACTTTGAATTCGAGGAAGAGGAAGTCCTCAACACCGTTTTGATGGGCCATAAAGAAATGTATGATATTGCAGCAGAAAAAAATGCCATCTACATGAATCCGGATGCGACGGAGGCCGATGGCCTAAAAGCAGCAGAACTGGAAAACAAGTACGGCGAAATGGGGGGCTGGGAAGCAGAAAGTGATGCAGCAGGGTTATTGTCGAACCTAGGGGTGAAAGAAGACCTGCATTATAAATTGATGAAAGACCTTTCTGGTTCAGAAAAAGTAAAAGTACTCCTTGCACAAGCACTATTCGGTAATCCAGACATCCTCCTACTGGATGAGCCTACCAATGATCTGGATGCCAAAACCGTTACTTGGCTAGCCGATTTTCTGGCGGATTTCAAGAATACCGTTATCGTCGTTTCGCATGATCGGTATTTCCTTGATATGGTTTGTACCCACGTCGCGGATATTGATTTTGGACAAATTAAAATCTTCACCGGAAACTATACCTTCTGGTATGAGTCTAGCCAATTGATGGCGGCACAAATGGCCAACAAGAATAAAAAGATGGAACAAAAGCGGAAAGAAATGATGGAATTTATCCAACGTTTCTCTGCCAATGCCTCTAAATCCAGACAAGCGACTAGCCGAAAGAAAGCATTGGAAAAATTGAAGTTAGAAGACATCCGTCCATCTAGCCGGAAGTATCCTTTTATCCATTTCAAGCCACAACGCGATCCAGGTGATCAAATCTTGAAAGTGGAAAACCTGAGTAAAAAAGATCAAAACGGAGATGTCTTGTTTAGTAATGTTGATTTTACAATGAATCGGGACGAGAAAATCGTCGTGCTTTCAGAACAGGCTTCTGCGATAACCGCTTTCTTCGAAGTGATTGCTGGAAAGCAAAAAGCAGACTCCGGAACAATAGAGTGGGGGCAAACCATTACGCATGCTTACTTGCCCAACGAAAATGAAGCGTTCTTTTCCAATGCCAACGACTTGGATTTAATCAACTGGCTTAGACAATTCTCTGAGGAAAAAGATGAACAATTTATCCGGGGCTTTTTAGGCCGGATGCTTTTTTCTGGAGAAGAAGTCAACAAGCAATCCAGTGTTTTATCTGGAGGGGAAAAAGTGCGCTGTATGCTATCCAAAGTCATGTTAGCAGAACCCAATTTCTTGATCCTTGATGAACCAACCAATCACCTTGATCTGGAATCCATCACGGCACTTAATAACGGTATGCGAGACTTCGCCGGAAATATGTTGTTTACCACTCATGATCACAAACTGATCGAAACCGTATCCAATCGGATCATTGAGCTGACGCCAAATGGCATGATTGATAGCTTGATGAGTTTTGATGATTACTTGAAGTCCGAAAATATTATCAAGCAACGGGAGAAGTTGTTGGGGGAGGTTGTGGTGTGAGTTTCTTCTTTCAAAGCTACTGGTCAGCTTCATGCTAGCCAGTAGCTTTGCCAAGTTTAATAATAATGACAAGCCAGAAATTTAAAGTTAAGGTTTTTGTGAAAATATTGTTGATCTTGATGTTTTATAACAATATATTTTCACAAGTGCCCGAGAAACTCCCCTTCTTCGAACCCGCTGACACCTTCCACAATGCTCGCTTCTGGACATGTGCGGCAGGAGGCGCTGCTGCCTATTCCGCTTTAGTTATCGGACTCAATGAGGTCTGGTACAAACAATATGAGCGGGAGCGATTCCATTTTTTCAACGATGTCGGAGAATGGAACGACATGGATAAGGTCGGTCATACCTACACGGCATACAATGAAAGCCGTCTCGTCTTCGAAGGGGCAAAATGGGCCGGCATCCAACGCCGTAAGGCCATGTGGACAGCTGTTGGCTTAGGCAGTATTTTTCAGGCAACGATTGAAGTGATGGATGGCTTCTCCAAAAAGTGGGGCTTCTCTATGGCGGATATGGGATTCAATACCATCGGGGTTGGTCTTTTTGCCGGACAGGAAATGTTGTGGCAAGAACAACGCGTGGTGATGAAATTTTCTTCTTGGCAAAAACCTTATTCTGAAACAACGATCCTTTCTCAAGATGGCACTGCGACATCGTCTCTACAAAAACGCGCTACGGATTTATATGGTTTTGGTTTTCCCGATGGCATGATCAAAGATTACAATGCCCAAACTTATTGGCTTTCTGCAAATGTCTTTTCCTTTGTGAAAAACAAAGAATCAAAATTCCCGAAGTGGTTAAATCTTGCTCTTGGGTATAGTGCAGGGAATATGTTTGGAGGCTTCCGGAATGAATGGGAAGAAGATGGCGCCTATTTCATTGTAGATGAGGAATTGGTTCCGCGCTACCGACAATTTTTTCTTGCCCCCGATATAGATTTTACCAAACTAAAAGTTAAAAGTCGTTTCGTTCGTAGTTTGCTGTATCTCGTCAATATTTTTAAAATGCCAGCCCCAGCATTGGAAATTAATACCTTGGGAAAAGTTCGATTTCATCCCTTTTATTTTTAAAAAAGTTGGTTATATGTAGTGAAGCCGTTTAACTGTCACTAAAAGTGCTGATTTGAGGTGTTGAATGGCTCAAAATAACTCTGGATGTATATCGGGGAAAATCAAATTGAATAATTCTATGTTGTATTTGATTGATTGTTAGGGTTTTATTATGTGTTCTTCTGTTTTGATTTAAAGTGGTTTTGTCTTTTTTTGAACTTTATGTATGTTTTATAGCCTGTCATGCTCGACCGCAATAAAAAAAACGGAAAAAACTTTTTTTTCAAAAAAATGAAAAAAATGCGACTGTATAGTTTTTGATATGTTTGAAAATCGTTTTGCATGTATGTTGTTGTTTTTTTTGTTTTGATGATGTGTTTTTGTTTATTTTTGATTCATTTTTACTATTTTTAAGAGGGCATTATTAGCTAAAATAGTGCCAAAATTTCAGCTCTCGTCATATTGTTTTTTGTTTGAATGCAATTTTTGTTTGTTCAAAATTATGGATGTATATTTGTAATATAGTTATTCAACAAGAGCGCAAAAAAATATCCTCCCAGAGCGCTTTTCTAAAAAAAACACCTTTCATATAAAATCTCTTCCTTTGACGTGAAATGCTCTTTCGACGAGCTTTCACAACTTCTCGTAATCTCCCTTTTTATTCAAAAATTGACATGTAAACTGAATGTAGTTTGTTCGTTTTTATCTTGTTATAAATTCGGTTAGCTTTATTCCCTTTTAATGCCAAATAAAATAATTACCCATGAAGTCTAGCAATTTTACCACAAATGATTTGCTTTTAGGAAGAACAAAAAATGAAAGAGCTGCCCAATGGAATATGAAGAAGTATTTATTACTTGGATTATTCTTTCTTACCTTTAGTACGTTTTCCTTCGGAGAGAATGTAACGAATTTCTCTCCTACATCCGAAGATGCCTCGGCTTTGTACATCGGGGCAGGGGAAGTATTCAACAACCAAGGTATTTCCCAGGGGGATTTTGGTGCCTTTGCCTACGAAGGGAGTATTTCTAAACTATATTTTAATATTTCTGATCCCAGTACAGAAAAGGTCTTTTTCGGATTTAGTCGGCCAACCACTTCAAGGAATCTAGATAAAGATTTTATCGATGGTGTCCGTTTTCGGATTGTTCGGCCAAATGGAAATGCTATCGGATGCTGGGGGTTAAATGGTCGAAATGGGGAAGGCGGTGGTGATAATAATTATTATCATGAGGAGTATTATGGGCATCATTATGGAGGTTATGGTGGCTACCATAGCTGTAACAATAGGAGTGATGCCACCTATTCCGGTTGGCAGAATATCGGTGAGGGAGAGGCCAATCTTTCTACGGGCAGTACAGGGTGGTATGAGGTAAAACAAGACAATTACGTTCCTTTCGTTTTGGACTTTAGCAGGTTGGAATGTGGGAACTATATGCCAGGTGATTATGCTATAGAATTTTATCAAGATGGTTATGATTCTCAAGTTGGTTTTTATATTGAAAACTGGGAAATTGCGGTTTATAAAGATGATGTGCATAAGCCGGGTCGGGTATGGTCAAACAATTGGGGCGTTGGGGTGAAGAGAGATAATCTTCAACAAACCGATGACGATTTTGGCCGTGCTTTCAACGGTACTTTTTATGTCATTGACCATGATAATTTTGTAACAAAAATAGATTTTAATTCTGGCGATCCGTATACAGGATTTAGAGGAGGAAGTTTTAATGTATTTTTTAATTCTAGAGGTATTGGAAATACCAACGATCCTTTTGAGAACAGAAAATCTATTCCGGATGATTATAACCAGAATTTGGATGCCCGTTTGGAATATAAAGTTTTCTTAGAAGAACCAGATCCGGATTTATTCAATGAACCTTATGTTGGAAGTTTTGAGGTGGCTGATATGTTTCTGTCCAGATGTGATGTGGATGAATATTGTTTTAATATCGCAACAGATGCTGGTGGACAATTGGAAGTCTTAATTGACCTTAATGGGAATGGTATCTATGATGAAGACGGAGATCGTTTGTTGAGCGAAAAAATTAGTACGAGGGATGCGAGTAGTAATCCCGCTAATCCAGACTTCCCTTATGAGGTTTGCATAAACTGGGATGGAAAGGATCAATTCGGAAATCCGGTTGATGTGGCCAATATAGATGTGCAAGTAAATTTCCACCAAGGTATTTTTCATTTCCCTGTACATGATGTAGAGTTTAACGACTATGGTTTGAATGTAGAAATGATCAGACCTTGTTCTTGTAACACTTGTGGTGATGGTACTTGTAAATTGGATTTGTATTTTGATGATACCAATATTGAGGATGAAAACTCCCTAGGGCATAAGCTTGAATTAAACGGTATGCCTTCTCCCGCGCATGCTTGGTCTAGTAATGGTGGTCCTCAGTTCGGAAATCGTAACACGATAAATACATGGTGGTATGCCGTAACACAGACACAACCCGTGGCGATTAATCCCCTTATGGATTATCTAGTTTTCAATGTTGTAGGAGAAAACACAATTTGCCAAGATACAACAACTTCCTTTACCATTGATGGTGCATATTTTGAGAGTGGGGTGGATGTGAATTTGGCAGCTTTGACCTGCACTTGGACAGGGCCGGATAATTTCTCTGCTACGGGTTTGAATTCCGGAACAATTAATAAGGCCGGTACTTATCATGTAAGTGTACTTTCTATGGAAACCGGTTGTACATATAGCGCAAGTCAGGAATTATTCTTCTCGCCGGAATTAGAATGTTGTGAATTGCAAGTACAATGGCCAACGACAAATAACGATCCTTATCCGGATACGTCAAGTATCCCTGACGGAAATCCAGATGATATAACCATTGTAGAATCCTGTACAGGCGATCCTATAATCAACTATCATGAAACTTATACAGGTGGTGGCTGCCCCGGTGATCCTCTAATTTTAACCCGTACTTGGGAAGTGACAGAATCGGATGATGATCCGGCAACAGAAGATGAAGTGTTAACTTTTGAGCAAGAATTTTATGTGGTGGATGATGTGCCTCCTGCCATTACAGATTGTCCGGGGACGGCTTATGTTGCCTGTAGTGATTCTGTTGATCCAAATGTCAATACATCTTTACAGCCGCCTGTTGCTACAGATAATAATATAGGTGATCTAACTTTCACGCATGAAGATCTAGATATCCCCTTTGGTTGCATGAACAACAGGCAGGTGAACAGAACATGGATCGCTACGGATGCCTGTGGTAATACGGCAACTTGTTTTCAGGTAATTATTGTTTATGATTATGAATCTCCACAGGTAGTATGCCCACCAGATATTACCCTTGCTTGTGGGGATGATATTCCGTCTGCATATACATCGTTAGATGAATTTACCAGTGCTGGAGGTTCGGTAACGGATAATTGCTCCATTTCGTTTACAGTCGGAGAATCATGGATTTATCAGTCGGAAGGCTATTATACTGCTTGCCCAAGTGATGATGTTTTCATTAGGCGGTATACGGCCGTGGGTGAATGCGGTGCTGCAGTTTCTTGTGACCAAACTATCCGTTACCAGTCGCTAGATAACGAATTTAATGTAACTTATCCACCAGTGGTAACGGTAGCCTGTGGTGAGGAGATGCCGGCTGCTTACACGACTACTCAAGATTTTCTGGATAGTGGAGGGGGAATAGCAAGTGGGGATTGCCCATCTTCATTGTGTATCGTTCTTACAGGTGAGACACAAACTGCCGGAGGAGGAACCGTTTGTTCCAATGATGATGTATTGCTAAGGAGTTACAAGGTATCTAGTGATTGTGGAGGAGATCAGTATTTCGATCAGGAAGTTCGTTATGAAAATTCAGGTACTTCGCTTGAAGTGAGCTGCCCAGGTGACATTACATTGACTTGTGGTGAGGCGATACCGGAAACCTATGCTACTGTTCAAGATTTGATAGCCGAAGGAGGTGTTGTAACACAGGGAGATTGTCCGACGGCATTATTGCTTACCGTCAATGTAGAACAGACGGCCGGAGTGGCTACAGCTTGCTCCAATGATGATAGCTTTGTCAGGACTTATACTGTAACAAATGAATGCGGTCAGCAAGTATCTTGTGAACAGCAAGTGACTTATGATGTTGGTGCGTCTATATTAGAAGTGGCTTGTCTACCAGCGATAACGGTAGCTTGTGGCGAAAATATGCCAGTAGCTTATGTAAATACACAACAGTTTGTAGACGCAGGCGGTGTAATAACTGAAGGTGCTTGCCCAACAACATTGACTATGACAACAAGTGACGAACAAACCGCCGGAGCGGGAACAACTTGTACGGGAGATGATGGCTTTACCAGAACCTATACGATCACAAATGAGTGTGGCGAAGCAGTATCTTGTACCCAAGCAATCAATTATGAAGGCGGCGTCTCAAGCTTAGAGGTGAATTGCCCAGCAGCAATAGCAGTAGCTTGTGGTGATGATGTGCCAGCAGCATATACAACAGTACAACAATTCGTAGACGCGGGTGGCGTGATAACAGAAGGCGGTTGCCCAACAACGTTGACGATTACGGCTAGCACGGATCAAACCGCTGGAGCGGGAACAACTTGTACGGGAGATGATGGCTTTACCAGAACCTATACGATCACAAATGAGTGTGGCGAAGCAGTATCTTGTACCCAAGCAATCAATTATGAAGGCGGCGTCTCAAGCTTAGAGGTGAATTGCCCAGCAGCAATAGCAGTAGCTTGTGGTGATGATGTGCCAGCAGCATATACAACAGTACAACAATTCGTAGACGCGGGTGGCGTGATAACAGAAGGCGGTTGCCCGACAACATTGACGATTACAGCGAATACTGAACAAACCACTGGAGCTGCGACAGGTTGTATCAATGATGATAGCTTTGCTAGAACTTATACGATAACAAATGAATGTGGCCAAGAAGTCTCTTGTACGCAGGTCATCAATTATGAGGGTGAGGCATTTCCACCAGAATTGGGTTGCGTACCGGCAATAACGGTAGCCTGTGGAGAGAGCGTACCCGAAGCATACACAACAGCGCAACAATTTATAGATGCCGGAGGATATTTGTTAGGAGGTAGCTGCCAGACAACTTTAGCAATTACGTCCAGTGACGAGCAAACAGGTGGCGTCGAAACAACTTGCACCAATGATGATAGCTTCATCAGAACGTATACGATTACAGATGATTGTGGCCAAGAAATATCTTGTACGCAGGCCATCAATTATGAGAGCGGTGCATCGAGCTTGGAAGTGAGTTGCCCGCCAACAAT
>JAHDGC010000037.1:14142-18669 GCA_020627865.1 Saprospiraceae bacterium
AGCTTGTGGAGAGAGTATGCCTGAAACTTATACTACTGTACAACAATTTGTAGACGCTGGTGGCGTCGTGACACAAGGCAACTGCCCAGCAACATTGTCGATTGTAACGAATATGGAGCAAGTCGAAGGGGCAGATACGGCCTGTCCTAGTGATGATATTTTTATCATAACTTATACCATTGCGAATGATTGTGGTAGTGAAGTATCTTGTTCTCAACAAATAGCTTACGAAGATACTGAAGCACCGATTTGTGTTGCGGAAGATATGGAGTTTGCTCTGGATGAGGGAACTCCCTTTGTTACCATTTCGGTAGAAGATGTAGTAGGGGGTATTACTGACAATTGTGGATGTGAACTGAATTATACTTTGTCTCAAACAGAATTCTCCGTGATCAATTATGGAGTGAATACTGTGACCCTGACCGTAACAGACGCAAGTGGTAACAGTAGTGTTTGTGACTTTTCCGTTGAGATTGTATTACCACCACCAAGTGGGCAACCTGACCCATGCAGTGGAGAAGAAGTTTGTGGTGATGGTGTAGATAATGATTGCGACGGTCTAGTAGATGAAGATTGCTTGCAGCCAGAATATTGTACGCTAACGCAAGAATACTATGGTGGATATTATGGTGATCAGGCATGGACGATGAACCTGCTTGAGGAGTTGCTTACAGAGCCATTGGTATTGGGTTTACCTGGTCAATCTTTTACAATAGCAGATCCTGAATGTGTTATGGCTTTGTTGCCTAGTGGTAATTCCCTGAGCATTCTTCCGGTAGGTGATCATGTTTCAAGTCTTGGTAACTGTTCTGGCAATGTGCCAGTGAGGTGGACAGGGAGGATCAGAAGTGTCATATTAGGGGAGGCCATTACACTAGCTTTGAATCTCCGTAATGATGTACACTTAGCTGCTTTGCCATTGTCTGAAGGTTATATAGATGTGCCTGAAATTATAATACAGCTTTTGCCAGAAAATCCAAACGTCGGCGATGTGTTAGATTTGGCTAACCGCGTACTAGGGGGTGAGGATGTTGGCTTACATGATTGTGATTATTACTGGATGTACTATGCTGTTGGAATCATCAATTACAGCCTTTTGGATTGTATCAATACCAGTACTATTGAGCTGTCTTGTGTGAGCAATACGACTATCCCTTGTGGCGGAACTTTGCCTGCTGCTTATACAACCGTACAACAATTTGTAGACGCAGGAGGGGTTGTGACTTCAAGTGGCTGCGATGGTGCATTGACGATTAGTTCACAGACAGCACAAGTTTCAGGAGCAGGAACAGCATGTTCTTCTGATGATACCTTTGTTCGGACTTATACGGTTTCTAATGAGTGTGAATTGTCTGTAACTTGCGAGCAGCAAATCACTTATCAAGATACAGAAGCGCCCATTTGTGTGGCAACTGGTCATAGTGTTACGGTGGTTGGGGCTGGAAGCGCTGCCATTACAGCTAATGATATTAATGCGGGAAGTTCGGATGCTTGTAGCTGTGAGTTGTACTACGACCTTTCCCAAACGGTATTTACAGCTGAAAATGCTGGGTCGAATAATGTAACGCTAACCGTAACAGATGAAAGTGGGAATAGCACTACTTGTGATGTTGTCATTGAGGTTATTGTGAACGAACCAGACGTGAACTGTGGAGAGGAAGAAATTTGTGGAGACGGTATAGATAATAATTGCAATGGGCTGATAGATGAGACTTGTTTACAGGATGAGTACTGTACATATTCCCACAAAGATTATGGCGGATATTGGGGCGCATCATGGACAACTATGATTAGTGGAGTGATTGATGGCTTACTTGCGGATGGGCCACTGGTTGTCGGCTTGCCTGGACAATCTTTAACGATAACGAGTTCAGCATGCGTAGTGACCTTGTTGCCAAGTGGCACTGCATTGGATGAGCTTCCGAGTGGGGATGTTGTTGCAAATAGTACTTGTGGTGTTGGCTCAATTCCTACAAGATCCGATGGGTCAGTTGGGAATATATTGTTGGGAGAAACAGTTGTCCTTACTTTAAATACACGCCTTGATCCTTACTTGGGATACATGCCTTTGAATGAAAGTTGTATTAGTTTCCCTGCGGTAATCATGAATCTTCTGGGGGCTAATCCAACAGTGAATGATGTATTGGATTTGGCTAATCGCGTGTTGGGCGGCGAGAATGTCGGTTTGCATGATTGTGATTATTACTGGATGTACTATGCCGTTGGGATTATCAATGTAAGCTTTATAGATTGCGTTGCACCGTGCACAGACTCGTTGTCGTTCTTCTTCGAACGACAACGACTCTTCAAACGATAATGATCCTTCGCGGAGAGGAACCAGCTTATCTTTACTGAGCCAAGATGCATTTGTTATAGATGAAGGAGAAGTTCAAACACAAGAAGAAATCATTTTAGAAACAACTACTGAAGAAGGAATTGAAATACAAGAAGAAACTGTTTTAGAAACAATTAGTGAAGAAGGGATTAAAATCCAAGAAACAACCGTTGTAGAAACGGCTATCGAAGAAGATAATCAAACAGCTCAAGCAGCAACCGTTTTTGAAACGGTTGTTGCTGGGGCAAACGAATCCCAAACGCAAAAAGTAAATGTTACCAAAACGATTGCTGATGATAATTTTTTAGTTTATCCAAATCCGGCAGTAAATTTTGTGAACTTTAGCTGGCAAGAAAAAGCTGGCGAGCAAGCAATATTGATGATTTATAATGCTACTGGACAAGTTATTTTTAATAAAAATTTTGAAAAAATTCCGGATGGTTCTTTTCGAATTGACCTTATGGATCAATTGGCAGGGTCATATCATATGACTGTCCATTTGAAAGGAAAGCAGGTACAATCTCGTCAATTTTTGATTGTAAAATAAGCTAACTTTTTTGCTTTTTTATTTTATTTTTTGTCTATAACTAAATGACTGAAGTTGCTTTTTAATATTTAGGTATTTAATTCTTGTGAAGAGTTTCCAATAGGAGACTCTTCTTTTTTTTATTTAAGGCTTCTTCTTCGTTAGAAGCTTTTGTATGTAATTGATTTTTAAGGTTCATGGTTTATAGTTAATTGTAGCTTCTTTATCAATGCTACACTTATCTATATTCAAATCCTGTGCCTTTGCCAGAAAGTTTTTGGGAGATTATGGGGTTATATTTGTTTATTGATTTTTGTTATGTTTAATTAATTGATAATCAGTATTTTGTGATTGTTTTAAAAAGCTTTGAATTCGTAATTATTTTTACGAATTTTTTCTATTTTAATGTGTTTTGTAGAAATGGGTTGGATTTTTCTAGTTTTGAGAAAATTTATTGCCGTTTTGAGAAATTAAGAAAGGTTCTAAAGCTATGAATGTTGTTCGTTACAACATATCCGCAGGATTGTTGTATGCGAACAAAAGTAACGGTCTTTGACCGAACAAATAAGACCGCAGGCTGATGCCTTAGCTTGCACTGCTATACACTCATTTAAATAAGCTTGGAGTGCCTTGTCTGCTCTTAAAAGTAATTTATAGTAAAGTATCTCTATCTCTCGTTAAAGATGCCATATGCGCTTAATCCTGACAATTCAATAATCCTAATAATCCTGCTCCAAACAATTATGGGATTCGGTAAACTTCAGAACTTACAAGCATACTTAGAGACTGCATTCACCACAAAATTAATATCTCATGTTGGGTTTCGCGATTGTATAACAATTTACATGCTGTAAGAATGGTTGGAATGTGGGAAAGTATTCGTTCTGTTTGTTTTATATATTGTCCTTTCAAGTTATTCTCTTTTTTGCCCTGTCATTTGCATATGGTTGAAAAAATATGGAAAAAAAATTTTTTTAGAAAAATGAAAAAAATGTTTATCGAGGAAGGATTCGTTACAAACCTTATTTTGTATGTTTTTTGTTAAGTTTTTATTCTGATAATGAGAAAGGGATATTGACATGGATTTTTTTGTAGTGAAAATGCAGTGTTATCTAAAATGGTGCCAGTCTTTAGATTTTTTTTGCGACTAAGAAAAGTGACAGTTTGATGTGTTTTTTTGAGATTTTAAACGTATCTTTGTAGTGTAACCATTCAACAAGGAGAACAAGAAATCCTTCCCGCAACGTTCTCTTTCTACAAAAACACCTTTCATATAAAATCTCTTCCTTTTGTATAAAATTCTTTTCAAAAGATTTTTACAACTACCCATAATAATTCCCCTCACCAGTTTGACATCTAAGACCTAAAATAACATAGTTTACCTTTAATCTGTAGCATAACAGATTATACTGATGTTTTTTTCTACAAAAAAAATAATTATCCATGAAGTACGAAATTTCTATCTTTAACGACCTGTTTGCAGCAATCAAAAAATTTGATGCAGCTTTCCAGTATGATGCAAAAAGCTATTTGTTACTTTGCATATGCTCCATAGCATTTAGTACCTTGTCTTTTGCTGAAGGGGTGCTAGGTTTTTCTCCTGCTCAGGAAGATGCTTCTGCTTTATATATAGGTGCGGGAGAAGTTTTTAATAGCCAAGGAATAT
>JAHDGC010000038.1:0-14338 GCA_020627865.1 Saprospiraceae bacterium
GTGTACGACTTAAATCTCTATCTTTCACTATTCTCTCTACCACTTTTTCAAAAGGGACATCTTGATGTTCAAAAACAGTTATTGCATTTTTCTTAACCCGTTCTAATAATTCTATGAAGCTTGGATTGTTGTCTAAATTAGTATGTAATACAACTGTATTAATAAAGAAACCAACCAGATGCTCTAATTGACTATCCTTTCGATTTGCCACTGGTACACCTAAAGTAATATCAGCTTGGTTAGTATAACGATATAGTAAAACCTTAAAAATAGAAACCAAGGTTACAAATAAAGTTACATCAGATTCTTTCGCAATATCTTGTAGTCTATTTTTGACATCAACCCCTAAAACAAATCTATATACTCCTTCCCTAGCCTCTTTATCCAAGGATCGTTTAAAATCAGTTGCTAATTCAACCCGCTCAAGTCTTGCTAATTTTTCTTCCCACCAATCCAGTTGTTCTTGTAGGAGTTCTTCAGAAAGTTCTTGTCGCTGCCAAATAGCGTAATCAGTATACTGAATAGGAAGTGGTTCTGCAAAAGGTTTAATTCCTTGTTCATAAACGTTATAAAGTCTGGCCAATTCGTTTATCATTATGGAAGTTGACCAGCCATCAGATGCGATATGATGGACTACTATTATCAATGTATGCTTAAGAGGAGTTTGTTGAACTAAATGAACTCTTAGCATGTAATCTTTAGAAAGGTCAAAAGGTTTATTAATCACTGCTTTCAGCCAATCATGCCATTCTCTTTCTTCCGTCCAATTAGATTTTTCAAAAAACTCAAATTGCCACTGCTCTTCAGTGTTCACTTTTTGATAAGGCACCCCATTGTGTTCATAATAGATTGTTCGCAATACTTCGTGCCGTTGGAGAACTTCTTTAAAAGCAAATTTCAACGCTGCGATATTCAATCGGCCATCTAGTTGGAGAATTCTGGGAATATGATATGCAACACTTCCCTGAAGTTGGTCAATAAACCATAATCTTTCTTGAGCATAACTTAAAGGAATATGTTCAGGCTTTACTTTTGTTTTTGATATTCGCAGAATAGGCCCTTCTTTCTGCGTGCTTATATATTGCGCCAGCGCAACAAGAGTCGGGTGTTCGAAAATTATTCTGATCGGTAGCTCTACATTGAATTTTTTACGTAAACCAGCAACTAAACTTATTGCCAATAAGGAATGTCCTCCAATTTCAAAGAAGTTAGCAGTTAAGCCAATCTTTTCCAAACCTAGTAACCCTTTCCAAATTGACGCGACCTCTTTTTCCCATTTAGTTTGTGGGTATTGATCATCCGGATGCACTAGCCCAGTAAGATCTGGTTCGGGTAATGCTCTTCTATTTACTTTATCATTCGCAGTCATGGGAAGAACAGCCAATTCTATCCAAAAGGATGGAATCATATGATTCGGCAAAATATTGTTGAGGTAAGTCCGAATTGTTGCTTTGTCAAAAGTATTTAGAGGCACGACGTAGGCAACAAGATAGTACTGTCCATGAAGGTCTTTTTTTGCCAATACGACACATTGATTGATTGCCTCATGTTTTTTAATTACATGTTCTATTTCTCCTAATTCGACACGATAACCTCTTATTTTTACCTGATGATCTTCTCTTCCCAAGTATTCTATTTTTCCTTCCGGGAGCCATCGCCCTAAATCTCCCGTATCGTATAATTTCTGTTCTCTTTTTGAAAATGGATGGTCAATAAATTTTTGAGCACTTAGTTCAGGGCGATTCAGGTATCCTCTAGATACTCCTTTTCCGCCAAGGAAAATTTTACCCTTACAGCCCATTGGCACAGGTCTCAACTGTTCATCTAAAATATATGCTTGAGCATTGGCAATTGGTTTTCCAATAGGTGGAGACACATTTATATCCTCCTTCAGGTGGGTCAGATCATTAACGAGTACCCCAATTGTAGTCTCTGTAGGCCCATAGTGGTTCAATATTTTTTCCCCTGTAAATCTTGCTTGTATCTTTGACAACAAATCCCAACTTGTCGCTTCTCCTCCTAATAACAAATTTTTATATTTCAAGCTGGAAGTCTCATCTACACCTATAAGAGAAGCAAGCAATGTCGGGGTAAATTTAATTAAATCAATATCCCTGTTTTGGCAGTATTCAAAGAATGCAACAGGTTGTTCCAATAGTTTCCTTTCCAATATATCAATGGTACCGCCACAACATAAAGCACCAAATAAAGCTGTATTCCCTAAATCTGTACTAATATCTGTCACCGTTACATAGTATGCTCCTGGTTGAAGTTTTGTTATATGTTGGATTGCACGGGAATAATTGACCAGGGATCGATTTTCTATAAGAACCCCTTTAGGTTTTCCTGTAGAGCCAGAAGTATAAATCACGTAAACCGGATCTATGTCTGTACAATTTGGAGGTTCAATAATATTAGTTCTTTCATTCGCTAATATATTTTCGGATAATAACTCACATGGCCTGCTACTAAGGGTTTCAATGTTAGAAAGATTTTGTTCATCCGTCAGGATGACTTCAACATTAGCATCTGCTAATACATATTGTTTTCTCTGATTCGGGAATTTAGGATCAATGGGTAGATAAGCTCCTCCGGCCTTTAATATTCCAAGTATAGCCACTACCATCCATTCTGATCTCTCCATAATTAACCCGACCAAATCACCAACTTTAATATTATAAGTTCGTTTGAGATAATTTGCTAATTGATTTGATTTTATATTCAAATCACTATAGCTAAGAGCACATGCTCCAAATACTACTGCAGTTTGTTTTGGTTGCTGGCTCGCAAAAAAATTAAATAAAGAAACAACCGTTTCACTTGTTGAAAACCCTATTGTATTTTCGTTAAATACCGCTAACAACTCGTTGCGTTGTTCCCCTCCCAATATTTCTAATTCTCCTAGCTTTAGAGATGGATTTTCAATGATTTGCTTCAATACTACTTTGAAGTGTGTGCCTATATCATTGATATATTCCTCCCTTAATAAGGTTGCGTTATAATTAAATTCGATACACAATTCTGCCTCTGCCTTAACTAAAATCGTCAAAAAATAATTATTCTGACTATATGATTTTGGGTTGCTGACTTTTAATCCTGAATCCTTCCCTTCAAGCCCTTCAAATTTTTCCGGATAATTTTCAAAGACTAAAATGGAGTCAAAAAAATCTCCATTTATCCCAACCCAATTTTGTATATCACTTAAAGCGGTATATTGAAATTCTCTGGCTTCAATTTGGCTTTGCTGGATGGCATTTAACCAGTCTATGATTTTATTTTCTTCATCTAGTAAGGTTGTGAATGGAATGGTATTAATATAGAGCCCTACTCTAGTCTCTGAATGCTGAAGTTGAGCAGGTCTTCCTGCAACCGTAACACCATAAACAATATCCTGCCGGTTTGTATAGCGACTAAGCAAGTAAGCCCATACGCCCTGAATTAAAGAATTTTCAGTTAACCTATGCCGGCTAGTATAATCCTTAAGTTTGGTATTAAAATCCCTGTCAAATTGAATAGTTTTATTTTTGACATTTTTATCTCCCCTATTTCTGCCCGCATCTACTTTGCTAAATGGTAAAAGTGTCGGCCCATTTAATGTAGATAAATAAGACTTCCAAAAGTTACTTTGAATATCATGATTTTTCGATTGAATAAATTGGATATATTCTTCAAAACGATCTTCGGCAGGTTTGGCAAGCATCCTTCCTTTTGCTAATCGTTGGTAATTTTGAAGAACCTCATTCATCATAACAGGGGTCGACCACCCATCGCAAATAATATGATGGTGAGTCCATACCATCTTATACTTACTTTGACTTAGTTTTAAAATCGTTACCCTCATTAAGGGTGGTTTTTCAAGGTCAAAAGCTAGCCCTCTATCATGTTTCACAAATTCAGCGATGGCCAATTCCTGCTTTGCTTCGGCCAATTTACGATAGTCTGCATATGCAAAGGACAATGGGACATCATCAAAAACAGCTTGTAAGGGCTGGTCAAAATCATTAAAGAAAAATCCCGTTCGTAAGATGGTATGTTTCTGCAACAATATCTCCAGAGCCTTTTGGAAAAAAGGCAATTCCAGGTTTTCAAAATCACATGAAAATTGATTGATATAAACCCCAGATGTCGCATCTAATAAATTGTGAAAAAAGATTCCTTTTTGTAGCGGACTCAATGGATATAAAGCAACCAAATGATTACCAGATATTTTATGCCTATCCAATTTCTCCAGAAATCGGTCTAAATCCTGATAACTTAATATATTCGTCAATCCAAAGTCATGGGGTGTTCGTACAGGTGTTAATTGAGATGTACAATGTTCTATGATGTTGGCTAAATTTTTCAGATAGGCTTTTGCTAATTTAGCAATAGTCTGTTGTTCGTAATGAAGTTTAGAATATCTCCAGTTAACAACTAATTCACTATTCTGAATTGAACAGTCTATTTCGAGTTTAGCGGCTCTTTGGTTATTCTTGCCTACGGCCATTCCTGTAGATTCTGCCGCGGGTAGAAACCAATTGCTCTTAATCGTATGATCTAATTGTCCCAAATAATTAAAAGTAATATCCCAAGGCTGCGTATCTGAAAAATGCGATCTTACATCTAGAGACGATAAATATTTCAAAATACCATATCCTAATCCTTTGTCAGGAATCATGCGCAATTGTTCCTTAGTCGCTCTTATAAGGTCACTATAAGCGTCTGGATTTTCCAGTTGTAAATAGACTGGGTATAAGTTTGTAAACCATCCGACTGTTCTTGAAATATCCACCGCATTATCAATTTTTTCACGCCCATGTGCTTCTAGCCCAATTACTAGCGCTTTATCGTTTGTCCATTCATTGATCGTTATTAATAAGGCGCTTAAAAGAAGATCATTTATTTCTGTCAGATATGCTTTATTCCCTTCCTGCAACATTGCGGAGGTTAGTACTGGGGATAAAGAATTGGTGTAAACCTTTTCATGGTAAATAGTATTGTCTCCAGATATAATATGGTCAGTAGGTAATGGTTTATAGGATTTTTCTGCAGTCCTCCAAAATTGTTGTTGATCCAAGATCAATGGACTTGAAGCAAGTTTTTGAAGCGTATTGAACCATTCTTGATAGGAACTCCCCTTTTGTCCAAACTGACTTGTCGATTCCCTTAGTTGCAGCTCTAAAAGTCTATTTAAATCATCCAAAAGTATTCGCCAAGAAACACCATCTATTACCAAGTGATGAAAAATTACATATAGTCGATTGTAAGAAAATTCTCCAGATGTTTTGATGAGTACAAAATAACCTAATATTCCTCTTTCTATATTTATTTTTTGCTGGTAATTATTACACAATTCACGAACCTTATCCTCCCAGTTCTCGTTTCCAATTTGCCTTAAATCTTCCACCTCTAATGTCCCAATCTGATTTTCATAGTTTTGTGTCCATTGTCCATCTTTTCTGGAAAATCGTAATCGCAAAGCATCGTGATACTCATACAATGCCGATATAGCTTCAGACAAATTTTCAGCGCTAATAGTTTTGTTTAGTTGTAATAATACTGCATTGTTGTAATGAGACAAATTAACGTGACCACTATCAAAAAACCATTGTTGGATCGGTAACAAACCAAATGCTTGTTTTTCTATTTTTGATGCTTTATCTTCACTTACTTGTTGTTTTTGAATGAATGCCGCCAGAGCGCTTATTGTCTGATATTCAAACATATCAGCTACCTGAATTTGAAATCCACTATGATGGGCACGACTAGCAGCTTGAATACTAATAATAGAATCGCCACCAAGGTCAAAGAAATTATCATGAATCCCGATTGCTTCCACCCCAAGTAAGTCTTCCCAAATACGAGCAAGTTCAACTTCGGTTGCTGTCTTGGGTAATGCTTTTTCTACTGTAGCCGTTTCTTTGGATTCTAATGCAAGGAGTGCTTTTTTGTCAACCTTTCCACTAATGTTCAAGGGAATTGTTTCCACTTCAACCCAATGGGCAGGAATCATATAATTCGGTAATGTAGCTTCTAAATATGAAGTAAGAACTCCTTTGTCCAGATGCTTTTCTGGCACGACATAAGCTATCAATCTATTATGTTCATTAAGCTTATCATATAAGATGACACAATCCTGTACGAATTCATTTGATCTGAGCACTAATTCTATTTCTCCTAATTCCACCCGGTGACCCCGTATCTTTACTTGTTGATCAGTCCTGCCTAGAAAAGACAGATTCCCATTTGGAAGCCAGCAGGCTATATCTCCGGTACGGTATAGTAATGAATTTTTTTCAAAATGCGATTCAATAAATCGTTCGGATGATAACGCTGGTTGATTTAAATACCCTCTTGCTAATTGAACTCCTCCCACATATAGTTCTCCTGAAACTCCAATCGGCACTGGTTGATGATCATTGTCTAAAATATACGTTCTTACATTATTTAGTGGTTTACCCATGCTGACTCGATGATCTGCTCCGATCTTATCAGTAGTTAAACTTACACAGACAGTATTTTCTGTAGGGCCGTAAGCATTTATAACCCGGACACCTTTGTCCTGCATACGGTGGGCTAAATCAACATTCAAAGGTTCACCTGCGGATATTAAAGTTCTGAGGCCAACCAAAGCATTCTCAATTGATAATTGATACGATGGTGGTAAAGTAGCAACTTTAATGTCTTCTTTCTGGATTAATTCTGCCATTAATTCTTTTGATAACAATTCCACCTTTTCGGGAATCATTAAGCATCCTCCCCCTCCCAGAGTAGTAAAGATTTCAGAACAAGAGGCATCAAAACTTAAGGAGGCAAATTGAAGGACTTTATCTCCAGGCATAATTCCAAAGCCATCTATTTGACTTAAACTTAAATTCAGTAAGCCTTGATGTTCAATTAATACTCCTTTAGGTTTTCCTGTTGAACCAGAAGTATAAATTACATATGCCAAATCGTCCTTGACAGGTTTTGTACTCCATCGGGGTTCAAAGGAATGAATGGTTCGTCTATGCGCTTTGACTATATCAATTGCTTTTGATTGATGTACTTTCGGTAGAAGTGGTTTTACCAAATCACTTGTCAAAATCATTTGTACAGCACTGTCGTCTATCATGTAGGCAATTCGATCGGTGGGGTTTTCAGGATCAATAGGAAGATACGCCGCTCCTACTTTCAAAATACCCAACAATGCAACAATCATATCCACCCCTCTTTCAATACATATGGCGATCAACGCTCCAGGTTTTACACCTTTTGAGGAAAGGAAATGGGCTAGTTGACTGGTATGGGCATCCAATTCCTTGTAGCTGATAGCTTGCGTTCCAAATTTAACTGCTAAAGCATCAGGGTTTTTAGTTACCTGCTCCAAGAACAAATCCAATGCAGTTTGATATGAACTAAAATTCTTATCCGTATCATTAAATTCAAATAAAATCTGCTGTTCTTCTTGCCTATTCAAGATAGGTAATACATTTATGCTCTTATCAGGCTCTGCGACACATTCATTTAATAATTTATTGAAATGATTCGCTAATTGTATGATCGTTTCCTCCTTGAAGATATCTGCATTATAGGTAATATCAACGGTCAATCCAGTATCTACTCGATTGAAAAGCACATGTAAGTCATTCGTAGATTGAATTACTTCCAAGGGTTCCAGAATTATCTTAAGGCCTGACAATTCAATTTTCTTGGGAGGAGGGGTATTGTCTAAAACCAAAACTACCTGAAACAAGGCGCTTTGATTCAAGTTTCTTTCGGGAAAAATACGATCAACTATTTTGGCAAAAGGAACTTCCTGATGAGCATAGGCTTTTAATGTATTCTCTTTAATTCCGGCCAATAATTGCTTAAACGAAGGAGTACCGCTTAAATCACTTCGGAGGACAAGATTATTGAGAAAGAAACCTATTAATGGCTCTAACTCCTTTCTTGATCTATTTACAATTGGAGTTCCAATCGTAATATCCGATTGACCCGTATATCGATATAACAATATTTTGAAAACGGACAATAATCCCATAAAAAGGGACGCTCCCAATTGGGAAGATATTTTTTCCAGAGCTTCTAAACCTTCTGATCCAACATTAAATTGATACAGGGCACCATTAATACTTGATCTTAAGGGTCTTTTAGAATTAGTAGGTAAGTTTAAAGGTGTTGCACCCTTTAATTGATTTTCCCACCAATTGAGGCCTTCTTCAAGAAACGCGTCTGAAAGTTTTTCACGTTGCCATATCGCATAGTCAGCATATTGAACTGGTAGCACAGGCAAATTCTCCTGACTATTGTTCAGGCCGGATTCATACAACTCAATCAATTCATCTATTAAGACTGACATAGACCATGCGTCCGCAGCGATATGATGTATTAGCATCACTAAAGCATGTTCATTTTTTGACCGTCTAACCAAGTGTACCCTAAGCATATAGTCTTCAGAAAGATCAAAAGGACGAGTCAATTCAGACGAAAGCCATTCTTTCCATGATTGGTTATTTGGAAGATCAGCAGATTCAAGATGTGAAATTTTCCATTGATCAGCAGCTAAAATATGTTGGCAGGCCTGTCCGTCTTTATCACGATAAACTGTACGCAGAATTTGATGACGTTCGACTATTTTCAGGAATGATGCCTCAAAAATCTTTTTATTTAAGTTTCCTTCAAAACGAAGTACTGTTGGAATATGATACTGAGTACTGCCCTCCAACTGATCAACAAACCATAAACGTTCTTGGGCAAATGACAATGGCAATAACAAATTATCACCTTGTCCAATAGAACTTATGGGTTCAATTGGAGATAAAATATCTTTACCAGGATTAGTCTCTTGTCCTAAGAATACAACTAGATCTTTTTGGTATTTTTTTATTTCTTGAAGCAATTCTTTGTTGACTTCAATACCTTTAGGTACTTTCAGCTTGATTCTAGAATTATCCACAATCATCAAAATTCCATTGTTGCGGACTCTTCTAATAATTTCTACTAAATGTTTATTAGTCATAGTTTGCCTATAGTTCTATAATATCAAATTTTTCGGGATCTTGTTCAACGGAGTTGGCTTCTTTTAATATTTGGATATATTCCCCCAACTCTTTCACATTTGTAAACTCAAAAAGTGTTTTGACTGGTAAAGTAATGTCTAAATCTTTTTGAATAGCAGAAATTATACGCAGCGCTACCAAGGAATCTCCACCCAAGTCAAAAAAGTTTGACGCTGTTCCAATTGGATGTACTCCCAATAAATTTTGCCAGATGTTTATCAATTTCTGCTCAATTTCAGTTTGAGGGGCTATATACTTTGTTCCCACTATCTGTTCATCTGTAGGCAGAGGAAGAGACTTTCTATCAATTTTCCCACTGATGGTCAGTGGAAATTGTTGCATTTCAATCCAAATAGCAGGAATCATATAATGAGGAAGTTTCTTCCTTAAATATGCTTCAATAGTCTGTTTTTCAAACGACGCTGTCGTTACGACATACCCTATCAGACGTTTGTAGTTATCGTTTACTGCTTCAACTTTTACAACAGCTTGCTTTACTTGTTCAAGTTGACATATTACATGTTCTATTTCTCCTAATTCTATGCGATATCCACGTATCTTAATTTGATTGTCTTTACGCCCCAAAAATTGAATATTCCCATCCGGAAGCCAAGTTGCCAAATCACCCGTTTTGTAAATTCTGGAATTTGGCTTAAGCGGATTTGAAATAAATTTTTCGTCCGTCAACTCGGATTGATTTAAATAACCAATTGCCAATTGAGGCCCGCTTATACATAATTCCCCGACCACTCCAATTGGTACTGGTTGGTTATCCTGATTTAGGATATATAGATTAGTATTGGAAACCGGTTTCCCTATTGGGATCATGGTATGTTTATTAAGTTGTTGAGGAGCTTCCCAAAAACTTACATCAATGGTGGCCTCAGACGGACCATATAAATTATAAACCTTGCAATCTAATTTTTGCCTAAGTTTTATTAATGTATCCGGAGATAAGACCTCTCCCCCACATAATATGCGCTTTAGAAAACTCAAACGACTTTGATCTTCTGGTTGAATATGTTCGACAAAAGCACTAAGCAAGCTCGGCACAAATTGTACGGTACTTATTTGTCCTTTATCTATAATATCCATCAATTCCGCTGGATCAAAGGAGGTTTGATAATCACATAAATGAAGGCAGGCACCATGACATAAGGGTAAAAATAACTCCCAAACGGAAGCGTCAAAAATGTAGGGTGTTCTTTGAAGCACTACATCTGATTGATTAAAATTCAATGCAGTCCACATCCAATGATTATGATTTACCAAACTTCGATGAGTTATGATACTAGCTTTAGCTAATCCTGTTGAACCAGAAGTATAGATGGCATATGCTAAAGAATCAGGTGATAACTTTATATCCGGAGCAGCTATTGGCTGTGTTTTTATCAGTTCTTGACTTTGATCTATTGCGATCCATTCTACTCCTCCCTTTTCAGAGATCGATTCTATTATATGCTGAGTACTGACTACCAGTCTTACCAAACTATCTTTGATAGTATATCTTATTCTATCCTCAGGATAATTTGGATCTATAGGGATATACGCTCCTCCTGCTTTCAGAATTGCATATAAAGATACAATCATCTCGATAGAACGCTCGTGGCAAACACCGACTAAACAACCGGGTACGATCCCCAATTTTATCAAATAGTGTGCGAGTTGACTAGACCTTTGATCCAGCTCATGGTAGCTTAAAGAATGGTCTTGATATACCAATACAACTTTTTGAGGATTCTTTGATGCTTGTTCTGCAAATAAATCAACTACCGTTTTATGATCTGGATAAGGAGATGCATTGGAGTTAAACTTACTTAATACCTGTTCGCTTTCATAGGGCGTTAACAAATTTAAATCAGAGATTTTTTTTCGTTTTTCTATAACAATCTGCTTGAGAATTTGTTCGAAATGCCCCTTCATTCGTTTCACGTATTCTTCCTCTAATAATTGATCATTGTACTGGAAATCTACTTGTAATGCTTCCCTGTGATTTATAGATATAGTGAGTAAAAAATTCGTTCGCTCATGAACAGCTACATCGGTTACTTCAATTGGGCAATCTGCTATTAATTCCGCTCCTACGGGATAGTTTTCAACGACTAAAATACTATCAAATAAATCTCCTTTTATACCTTTATTGTTTTGTATGGAACGAAGAGAAGTATATTGGTACTCCCTTGATTCCACATGTTTCACCTGAAGCTCTTCTAGCCATTTAGCTATTTCAGTTTCTCCATTTAGCTTTGTTGCCAGAGGAATCGTATTGATATAAGGCCCAACACGAGAAGTATTACCTTGCATTTCCGGAGGTCTTCCCGATACCGTAACTCCATAAACTATAGAAGGCCTGCTCGTATATATAGATAACAAATAAGCCCATACGCCTTGCATCACCGTATTCAGTGTCAATCTACCATCTTGTATATAATGTTGTAATGTTTCACTGAATGCTTCCTCGAAACTCAAAGATTCCGTCTTTATACTTGTACCACCACTATTTCTTTGAGTCACTCCAGTTACGAAAGGGAGTAAACATGCGCCTTCTATATCTAATAAATACTTTCGCCAATATTGCTCTATATCGTAGGAAGATTTTGATTCAACAAAACGAATGTAATCAGCATACTGATCTACTTTCGGCTGTGCTAATAACTTTCCTTGTCTTAAGCTTTCGTAATTGTGGAGTAATTCACTTAATATAATTGGTGTTGACCATCCGTCGGTAAGAATGTGATGACAAGTCCAAAGCAACCGATGTTTTCTTTCTTCTAGTTTAAATAAAGTAACCCTGGTTAAAGGTGGAATTCCTAAGTCAAAACCTGCTCTACGATCTTCTTCCAGATAAAGATTAATCTTTTCGGCTTGTTCATCTTCCGATAAATGACTATAATCTATAACTTTAAATGGTATTTCGATATCATCGTAAACCGCCTGAAGTGGCAGTCTAAATGGTTCATTATAAAAAGCCGTTCGTAAAATGCTATGTGCACGAAGTACTTTATTCCAGCTTTCTCTAAAATATTGTATCTCCAAACCCCAAAAGTCTCCTGTAAATTGATCTATATATACTCCAGAATTACCATCAAACAAACTATGAAATAACATGCCTTCTTGTAAAGGACTCAGGGGATATATATTTGCTATCCGATCACGCTTCAGACCAGTTTCATAAGATTGGTTTAGAAATGAATCCAACTCTGCCCAATCAACTTTACCACTTAACTCGAAGTCAGCGGGTGTGTAGTTGACTATTTTTTGTTCCCTACAGTGCTTTATAATACGCTCCAAATTAGCCAGAAATTGATCTGCTAATTTTTTAATCGTAGCTTCCTCATATTGATTTTCAGAATAATTCCATTGCGTAGAAAAAATACCATCGGCTACAAAGCAATTTAAAATGATTTTTGCATCCAAATTATTCTTCAGACTTATTGCCGCCCCAACATTCTCAGTTGTGGGGCTTAACCAATTCAGATTTTGAAATACGCCATCCAGTTGACCTAAATAATTAAACTCTATATCCCAAGGTTGTGCATCTAATAGTCGGGGTTCAACATCAGGACTCAAATATTGTAAGCATCCAAAACCCAACCCTCTATCAGGAACCAAACGCAACTGTTCTTTTATAGACTTAATAATTTCTGCTAATGAATACCCTTTTTCTAATTTCAGGGATACTGGAAATATACTTGTAAACCATCCAATCGTCCGGGAGATATCTAAATGATCCGATAAAGTTTCTCTGCCATGCCCTTCCATTCCAACTATGATTTCTGACTTTTCTATCCAATCTAAAAAAGTCATTGCAATTGCCGCTAAAAGCAGCTCATTAATTTCGGTTTGATATGCTTGATTTGAATTGATGAGCAGGCTTTGAGTTAAATCACCAGCAATTGAATGCATCAGCATTTTGTGTGCTTTGTCTTTCGACATCCTCGCACCAACGCCTACCTTATCTACAGGTAAAGGAGTAAAACCGGTAATCACCGACGACCAATACGCTCTTTGCTGCAAGGTCAACTCTTTATTGGCATATTCATTTAGGGTTTTCATCCATTGCCTATAGGAAGATCCCTTCACACCCAAATCTATCGTCGTTTCCGATGACAAATGCTTTAAACACTTTTCAAGATCCTGAACCAATACCCGGAAGGATATTCCATCAATCACGAGGTGGTGAGCAACAATAAACAAACGATTGTGTGTTTCCCCTTCAGGTGTTTTTATCAACACAAAACGAATAGTTTCGCCTTTTTCAATATTCAATGAATTTTGATAAACAGAACAGCAATTCAAAATGGCGGAAGATACACCTGCTTCGGATAAATCCGATAAATTTTCTACATCTAGCTTGCCCTCATTTTTCCCGTAATATTGTCGCCATTGATAACCGTCCCCTACTTTGTAAAAACATCTCAAGGAATCGTGATGTTTTACGATCTCCTTAATTGCAACAGATAACCAACCTGCTGGTACGGATTTATCAATCTGAAAAAGAAGTGCTTGGTTGTAATGGTTTATCACTTCATATTCACTGTCGAAAAAACGGTGTTGAATTGGAGATAAAGGTACCTCTCCTTCTAAAACACCTTGTTCTGACAAAACCTCTAAGTTTGTATTTTGAACAATCTCGGCCAGCTCTGTTATAGTCTGTTTCTCAAAAATATCTTTAGGGGTTACAACATAACCAGCTTGACGCAAAAAGCTAACAATTTGAATGCTAAGGATAGAATCACCTCCTAATTCGAAGAAGTTATCGTCTATACTCAATTGATCTATTCCCAGTACTTCTTTCCATACTTTCACTAAAAGTTGTTCTGTTTCAGATGTTGGAGTTCTATACTTTTTCTTAGAATTTTCTTTAAGAGATGATATTTCTGAAAGTGCTTTTTTATCTATTTTTCCATTTGGTGTTAAAGGTAGCGCTTTTAATTCAATCCAGGTTTGAGGGATCATATACCTGGGAAGTTTACGACCTAAAAAGGCAATCATTTTTTCTTTTTCAAATAGTCCTTCTGCAACTACAAATGCAATCAGTAAATTACTTCCTTTATTGTCTTGCTTTACCAGTACTACACCATCACTTATCAATCCGCTTTGCGTCATGATGACTTTTATTTCACCTAACTCTATGCGATGACCATTTACTTTAACTTGATCATCCATTCGACCTAATACCACTAACTCTCCTGATGGCAACCAGTATCCAATATCACCCGTACAATACATCCTGTTATTTTCCGCAAAAGGATTCTGTATAAAAGAGTTACTTGTTCTTTCTGGCAAATTCATATAACCTCTTCCTACCCCTACCC
>JAHDGC010000038.1:14348-18656 GCA_020627865.1 Saprospiraceae bacterium
ATTCATATTTTGAATCACCTTCCCAATGGGTAACCTATCCTCAATTGGCAGATGATTCATTATTTTAAGTGTCACATCATCTGAAGCTTCAGCAGGGCCATAAGCATTGACTAATGGAATTTCGGGAAAGTGTTCAAACCAAATAGCAGCTAATTCTTTAGGTGTTGATTCGCCGGTAACAATAAAATACTTTAAGGAGGGAAATGAAGCACTTAGAAAATCAGGCTCTGCATACAGCAGCTTTAAGTAACTGGGAACGATTTGGATGTGTGATAAGTCATCAGTCTTTAGATGGTGTATAAATTCATTCGGTTGTAAAATAATTGGTTTGGGATATATATAAGTAGTTCCTCCAGTGATTTGAGTAACCAAAAATTGCCAGATGGATATGTCAAAACTTGGAGAAGCATTTTGCAGCATCCTGCTTTGACTATCAAACCCCAGGACATCAATCATGCCATACAAATGATTTAACATTCCTTCATGTTCGATCAAGACACCTTTTGGGCTTCCAGTAGATCCAGATGTATAAATGATATATGCTAAATCTCCTAAATTTACTTCAAGAGATGGAGGCTTAGAAGATTCTTCGCTTATATCTTTCCATTGATTATCAAGTAATATAACAGCGGTATTTCTTAGTTTACTTAGCTTTAAAGATTCCCCACGTTCGCTTAATAAAATTAGACTATTGCTATCCGAGATAAAACTGGCAATACGGTCAACTGGAAATTCTGAGTCTATTGGTAAATACACACCACCTGCCTTAAGGATTCCCCAAATACCAACCAACATCCTGATAGATCGTTTCATACAGATAGCCACGACACTACCTTTGTCAACTCCGTTTTTCCCTAAATAATGAGCCAACTGATTGGATCTGTATTCTAGTTCTTCATAGCTTAATTCTTCTCCCATGCAAACCGCAGCTAAGGCATTAGGCCTTTGTTTTGCCTGTTCCCTGAACAACTCAATGATTGTTTGATCCTTTGGATATGGAATAGATGAAGCATTAAAATCGGAAAGTAATTGTTGTACTTCAAAAGTAGTTAAAGGTTCTATTTCATTGACGCTTATCTTAGGATCACTAATGATTTGCCGGAGTATTTTTTCATAATGCCCTAAGACTCGTTTGGCAAAATCTTCTTCTAAAAGAGTCTCCTTATATTCCAATTCAATTTTTAAAATATCAGTCAAAGAGGCCGTAAAAGTCATCAGATAATTAGTAGGCTCTTCAACTTGAATATCACTAACTTTTATAGAGGCTGCATCTTTTATCAGGTCTCTCTTAGGGTAATTTTCAAATACAAAAATACTATCAAAAAAGTCTCCTACAATTCCTTGCCATCTTTGTATAATATTTAATGGGGTATATTGAAAAGCTCTTGCCTTACTATGAGATTGTTGCAATTCACTTAACCATGATACTACAGAATTTTCCAAATTAATATTAGCGCGAAATGGAATAGTATTAATATATAACCCTACTCTGTTTTCTGCATCTTTTAACTCGGGGGGACGTCCCGCAACTGTTACTCCAAATATAATATCTCGCTGATCTGTATAATAAGAAAGTAAAAGCGCCCAAACTCCTTGTAGAATAGTAGATACTGTAAGCCGGTGAAGGTTAGCATAACTTTGCAAAGATTGACAAAAAGAGGTATCCAATTTAAGTATCTTTTTAGCAATTTTATTTTCCCATTGGTTTCTCTGGACTTTATTTTTTAAAAGTGGCAATAAAGTAGGACGATTGGCTCCTTCTAAATACTGTGTCCAAAAACTCTTTTGTTCTTTTAAATTTCTCGTTTCAATAAATCGGATATAATCTTCATACCGATCTATAGTTCTAGGTTCAGGTTTTTCTCCTGCTTCAAATGCGTTATAGTATTCTAATACCTCCGTAATTATAACCGGTAAAGACCATCCATCACATATGCTATGGTGATAAGTCCAAACCATCTTATATAATTGCTCCTCAACTCGAAATAACGTAATTCGCATAAGAGGCGGCTCTTTAAAGAAAAAACCATTTTCTTTATCTTTCTTCAGAAAATCATTCAATTTATCCTCTTGCTCTTCTGAAGATAAATGCCTGTAATCAATTTCTTCAAATGGAAAATCTTCTTCTTTAAAAACTACCTGAAGTGGTATTTTAGCGACTTCATGAAAAAACCCTGTCCTGAGAATAGTATGATTTTCCAACAATTGCGTCCAAGACGCTTTAAAAGCCTCCGTTTTTAATCCTTTCAAACTGCAAACGAAATGATTAACATAAGCGGAATTATCATTTGCGAATAGACTATGAAAAAACATCCCTTCCTGTAGAGCACTTAAAGGATAAATCGCTTCTAAATTATTTCGTCTACCTACACGATCCGCTTTAATTTTTTGTAAAAGAATATCAAATGTCCGATAGTCTAAGATCTTATTCAAATTATAATCTACAGGAGTTTTGTTAACCGTTTTCTGACCGCTGCAATGTTCAATTAAATCTGACAAATTCAAATTGAATTGATTGGCTAAATATTCAATCGTTTCTTTTTTGTATTCGGTATCTAAATAACTCCAGGAAAAATTCAGCACACCATTATTTACAGCACCATTAATTTCGATTTTTACACCTGGCTTGTTGTCTTCATTAATAAATACGCCTGGATTTTCTGAGGCCAAACCATGCAAATATTCACCATGAACTGTATTGTCAATTTGTCCCAAATAATTAAAAATAATATCAAATGGCTGATGATTTGAGAAATTTGTACGAATTTCTTCTGAAGGATGCAGGTACTTTAGTAGTCCATAACCGATTCCTTTAACGGGAACTGTCCGCAATTGTTCCTTGACTGATTTAACCAAATCGCCATTAGTTTCTTCTTCATTGATTAGGAGCAGTACTGGAAACAAAGTGGTGAACCACCCTACTGTCCGCGACAAGTCAATGGAGTCTTGAAGTACTGTTCTGCCATGGCTTTCAAGACCAATAGTTAATGTTTTTTTTCCAGACCAATCAAAATAGGTTTTTAGCAAAGCAGCTATTAACAGATCATTTATTTCCGTTGAATAAGCATGGTTTACTTGGGTCAAAAGTGCTTGACTTAATTCTTTGCTTAAGGATAAATTGAATTCTTTTCTTCTGAAATTACTATTGCTGCTTTTCAATGAATCCAATGGGATGGACTCATAAGCATTGGATACTTTAGCCCAATGGGAAAGTTGCCCTTCTGTTTCCTCTTGTTGAATATATCGTCTTAATGCCTCCTGCCATTGACGGTAAGAAGCCGTTTTTTTACGTCTTACAATTTCTCTATTATTCAAATAAGCACCCAGATAATCCTGTAAGTCTTCTAATATAAATCGCCAAGAAACACCATCAATGGCTAAATGGTGTACAACTATAAACAATCGGTTAAATTGATCATTTTGGGGAGTCTTCAAGAATAAGACTCTTATAAGTGGCCCATCAGTTAAATTTAAACCACGTTGTACCTCATCGCATAAGTTGTTGATTGCTTCTTCCCAATCCGGCTTTGGGGTTTTAGCTAAATCATGAGACTCGATATTTATTTGAAAATTATCATAATGCTGGTGCCATCCGTTAGTCCTTTTATAATATTTAAATCTTAAAGCATCATGTTGCTCGACCAATACCTGAAAAGCTACTGATAAGGATTCTTTTGTTATACGCTTATCCAGGTTTAACAATACCCCTTGGTTATAATGATTGATAACAACAAAATTGCTTTCAAAAAAAAGAGACTGAATAGGTAAAAGGCCACATTCACCAGTTAAAAGTCCTTGTTCAGCTTGTAATTCTTGTTCTTTCTGATTAACAACACTCGCTAACTGTTCCAGTGTTGGATGCGCAAACAAATCCTGAGGTTTCAAAATATAACCAAATCGCCGGGCTTGACTTACGACCTGTATGCTTATTATAGAATCTCCTCCTAAATCAAAAAAGTTATCCTGAACGCCAATTTGTTTTACAGCCAGCAAACCTTTCCAAATTTGTGCTAAGTCACTTTCAATTTTATTTCTGGGTGCTTTATAATGTTCATTTTTCCTAGAAGTATAGGAGGGGTCTGGCAATGCCTTTTTGTCTACTTTCCCATTAAAGGATAGTGGAATTTTTTCTAATACTACCCACCGCGCGGGTACCATATAATTTGGAATTCTATCATTCAAATAGGTTTCTATTTTTGATTCCTGAAAACCAATATTTGAAATAACATACCCTACGAGATAGGGATGCCCGTTTGGATTGGTTCTAGCTGTAACCACACAACTTTTTACCAGCCCGCTTTGGAGAAT
>JAHDGC010000888.1 GCA_020627865.1 Saprospiraceae bacterium
CCCCTCTTTCCAGGATGAAAACCTGGCGTCCTAACCGATAGACGAAGGGGCCATTACATTAGGCATTATTCCCAAAAGGAATGACGCTTAATGAACGACACCCAGTTCATTATCAGGGTGAAAAGAGCAACATTTAATAATCGCTTTCTTTAAAAGCATCGCAAAGATAGTACCTTTTGGAATAATTCAAAAGTTTTTTTCGAAAAAAAAATAAAAAATTGCATGAATTTATTCTTCCCCATCGTTAAATATTTATGTGAATATTATTTATGGTTTTTTTTAAATTATTTAAATAATTGTATAGTAGCGTCGTAATGCTTACGACGCATCAATAAATGCTTACGTATGTGCTTATCCATCACGAGTCAACAGTGGATCCGTACAAGCAAAAAAATACATATTTTTATTTTAATAAACTGCTTGAATCGTCTTTTTGCATGCAAAAACTAATTTATACGTCTAATTTCTTGTACAATAAATTAATTATTGTTATTTTTACACTAACTATGATTTTGTAGTGGTGTAATCCCAAAATTTTAAGCATTATGAAGAAAAAAATTGCCATCAACGGCTTCGGAAGAATAGGCCGACTAACTTTAAGAAGGCTTTTGCAAAATCCTGATGTTGAGGTAGTCGCTATCAATGATCTTACAGACAACCATACCTTAGCGCATCTTTTTAAGTATGATACCGCTCAAGGTCCTTTCCAAGGAGACGTTTCCGCTACGGATGAGGCCATTGTTATTAATGGTAAAGCTATTAAAGCATATACACAAAGGAATCCAGCAGATTTACCTTGGGCTGAACTCGGTGTGGATGTTGTATTGGAATGTACTGGTGTTTTTACTACTGAAGAAAAGGCGGGTTTACACCTGAAGGCCGGAGCCAAAAGGGTAGTGCTATCCGCTCCTCCTAAAAGTGAGGGGATCCAAACTATTGTCCTTGGCGTTAATGAACACGAGATCGACCCGGAGCAGCGCATCTTCTCCAACGCGAGTTGCACGACCAACTGCCTTGCTCCATTGGTAAAGATTATCGATGAAAAGTGGGGGATTGAGCGCGGTTTTATGACGACGACTCATGCTTATACTTCTACACAGCGTATTCAGGATGCACCAGAAAAAGATTTGCGTAAGGCAAGGGCCGCTGCTGCGAATATCATCCCCACCACAACAGGGGCTGCAAAGGCGGTTTATCTGGTTTACCCGAAAGTGAAAGGCAAAATTGATGCCCTAGCGTTGCGGGTGCCCGTCATTACGGGATCGTTAGTAGAGTTTAATGTTATGACTGAAAAAGACGTTACCTTAGAGGATGTTATTGCCACTTTTAAGACTAAGGCAACTGGCGATCTAAATGGTATCCTCGAATTTGTTGATGCACCTATCGTCTCTTCTGATATTATTGGAAATAGCCACTCTTCTATCTTTGATGCGCAAATGACAAGGGTATCGGATAAAATGATCCGCTTATTTAGTTGGTATGATAATGAGGCCGGGTATTCTGCTCGCTTGGCGGATATGTGTGCGCTCGTAGCGGTATTGCAAACTCCGGTACCGGCCTGAAAGTCGCCGGAACAGAAAAAATAATAGACTTGGTCTTATTTTATTAAGTACAAGTCTTAATAGATAAAAAAGTAGCATCACAATATATTGTGATGCTTTTTTATTTTAAAATATTTTAATATTTCAAGGTGCGCTGCTTTACTTGTATGTGAAATATTTGTATATTGCATGCCCGATTATATACTGTACGGCTTGGCCGTAGAATCATTAGAATATTTCCTTCCCAAAATCGATTATGGGTCGCCAGAGCTTTGGTGGCTGTAGTGTTATGTGTTTCTCCTGTTATGGAGAGGTGATTTATAATTGATTAATTTTCCGAACAATTAGACTACGGATTGTGTGAAAGTGAACTTCGTTCCATATTCACGTGGTTTGTTAATGCGTTGAACTGATGAAGAGTATTCCGACATTGCTTACTGTTTTACTATTGTTATTCCCGCTGATCATCTTATCCCAAGATGTTATCACCGTGATGACCTATAATATTTTAAATTATCCCAATGTTACAACCCCTGCGCCAGCAGTAAGGGCTGCTCATTTTCGGGAGATTGTAGAGTCCGAAAATGCGGATATTATTATTGTGCAAGAGTTGAATTCTGCCAATGGTGCAAATATATTGTTGAATGAATTGAATGCCAATGGTGTTTTGGGTAAAACCTACAATCGGGCACCGGGGTATGTTGGTTATGGAACCAATTCATTGGGCAACATGCTTTTTTACAATGATGATGTTATTGATTTTGTCTCGCAAACAGAAATTCCTATCATAAATTCCAATGCGGGTTTCTTCTCCCCTAGAGCTAGTACACACTATAGTTTAATCGTGCAGGATGTTACTTGCTTCTTGAATAAAACTCCGATTGAAGTGATTAGTGCTCATCTTAAGGCAAGTGATACCATGCTGGACGAAGACCGCCGCCTTTCTGGTGCCTATGACATTACGGATTATCTCGCTGGTCTTCCTGCAAACAGTAATGTTATACTCGGTGGAGATTTTAATTTTTATAGAGATTCTGATTTTGCATACCTCGAAATATTAGATGCTACAAATGCCATCACTTTTGTTGATCCTATCGGAAGCTGGGTAAGGAATAATGTGGTACATGTCTCCAAATATACACAGTCTACCATGCAGCTTGATGATCGTTTTGATTTTTGGTTCTTCAGCTCGAATGTGCAATCTGGTGCGAATAATGTGACTTATCAATCCGGTAGCTATGAAACCGTCGGTAGTGTTGGGGTGCTCGGTATGGATGCCCTGTCTGGAACCGCTCCACTCAAAACAGAACTGTCCGAAATGTCCGATCACTATCCTGTGGTTATGGATATTGAGGTGGCTTATCCTTATGCGATTTGTCCTGCATGCCAAGCTGTAAACGGAACTTGTACCTTAACAATCAATAATTAACATAAAATACTATTC
>JAHDGC010000889.1 GCA_020627865.1 Saprospiraceae bacterium
GTTCCCGACAGAAGGCGGAATGTTGCCCGTAAGGAGGTTGTTGTCCATTGCCAATTCCGTCAAACTTTCCAACGTCCCGATTTCTTCTGGCAAAGTTCCGTTTAAGTTTCTACTATTTAAAGACAATTCTTTAACACAACCATTATTATCTAAAGTTACCCCTTCCCAACTGGTCATGGGCAGATTTAAACTCCAAGGCATTGTCCAATTGGCACCATCCGTAGTATTATACAATTCAACAAGCACCAAAGAATCCTGCGTACGACAATTTTGTCCAGAAATACAACCGATCAAAGCGTTCCAACCATTCCGAATAACGGAACCATCGCTCTCGAATTCAAAAGTCAAACACCCGGAAGGATTCGTGGCAGTAATAGGGGCAGGAATAAAACTGTTCGACTGTCCACAGTATGCTCCAATTAAAGGAGCCGTATTATCTGGGCCATCATATACCCGCAAAACATCGGGGCAAGCGCCATTGGAAGCTTGCTCAATATCGAAGAAAGTAAAACTGACGGTGATTGCATCTCCAGTATTGTCAGGGCAAAACGTGTCGGATGTAAATTGATTGTTAAAATAACAACCTAATGCTTCTCCTTCATCAGAGAATTCACTTCCGCAAACGGGTTCAGGAAGAACTGGGTCAAAATAATTTACGGCTGCAAAAAGATTTAATCTTCCTCCGGTTACAGTCTTATCATTAAGGCTGATCATTGGAATAGTCGTATCCAAGATGGCATCTTTTATTTCTGTATGTGTGCGGTTAGAATTGGCTCCCCAGACCAGCGCACAGGCACCGGAGACGTAAGCAGTAGCGGCAGCGGTACCATTAATTTGTTGATAGCTGTTGCCGGTATAAGTGCTGAAAATTTCACTGCCCGGTGCCCCTAGGTCTACCAAGTTCGTACCATAACTGGCATAGTTGGGCAGCTCCCCAAATCGATCTATCGCCGTAACGGTTATGATGTTATCGCCGTTATAATTGGCGGGATAGTAAGGAGTATTGTCGTTATCTGTATTGCGATTTCCAGCCTCCGCAATAAACAAATGCCCGTTGGCATCTGCATCTTGAATGGCTGCCTGTAATGTGTTGGAAAATCCGCTGACACCATAGCTGTTATTGCTGATTGGTATATCGTTATCAATGGCATATTCCAATGCCGCAAGCGCACCACTGGTCGTTCCAAAACCTGATGCGGTCATAAACTTCAGTGCGGCAAGCTTGACATCCCAACTGACCCCACTGACCCCAATGCCGTTGTCTCCTACAGCACCGATGATACCGGCACAATGGGTTCCTCTGCCATTGTCGTCAAGGGGGTTATTGTCGTTGTTGCGAAAATCCCAGCCGATGATGTCATCCGTATATCCATTGTTGTCATTATCTTGACCATCGAGTAGCGCTGGGTTGAGTACCCAAGATTCACTGCTTGCATCAAAAATAATTGCCGCAAGGTTGTTGGGGTTTTCTCCGGGGTTTACCCAGATGTTATCCCTGAGATCGTCGTGTGTCCAGTCGATACCGGAATCAATGATCGCAACGGTAATGTTAGGACTAACAGTGTCCGTGTCCCATGCTTCGGGTGCATTAATGTCCACATCGGGTGTGCCGCCATTTTGCCCAGTATTGTTGAGCCCCCAGAGGTCACTAAATGCTGGGGCATTGGGGATGGTCGCTCTATGAGAGATAATATAGTTGGGTTCAATAATGGCAATGTCAGGATGATTTTCGTATTCGGCAATAATTTCTAAAATATCTATGTCTTGTGCTGGGTCAAATTGAAGCAATTCGGTACGGGTTCGGTGAAAACTTTTCAAGGTACTGGCAGCCATTTGATTTTTGAGGTTTCCTTTTTGACTGGCTGTTCTATTGGCTTGCCATTTAATCAGTAATTGATGGGATTCGTAATCCGGAAGCTGCGCTTTTGTTGGGGTGATGAAAATGGTTGATAATAATAGTGTTAACCACAAGAACTGTGGCGTAAAGTTGGGTTTAAGCATGGTATTATTTTTTAGGTGAACGAGTTTTTTTGTGTTAGTTATTGTATTTGGTGTTTTAGGGTATGGGGGTGTTGGTGATTAGTAGAATATCTACTAATCACCAACAAACGATCTGCTCAATTAATACAAGTTAGAAAACTAATTTTCACAAGCCTCAATACTTGCCTTGAATTCGGCTCCGGTTTCTACTTCAAAGCCAGCTTCCAGCAATATATTATATCCAGCCTTAAAGATAATATTTTTTCCGGATTCTATAGTCGCGGAAGATTGTAGCAGGGTATTGGCTTGGTAAGTATTCTCTGGAATGGCATTGACTAAGGTGATAACGGACGGACAGCTTGTATTGCAATCTAGTAATGGGCCTTCGATATCTCCGGTGATGGTTTCCATAAGACCTTGGGAATCTGTTACCGTTGCGGAATAGTTGCCACTGGTGAGATTTTGGAGTGTGGCCTTGTACATGATGGTGGTTTCTTGTGGGGGAATGGTGCTGCTTTCTCCTGTACTCCAATTTACGGTATAGGGGCCTTGACCTCCTTCGATCATGATTTCAAATTTCCCTGGGGCGTTGCACTGTTCAGGCATCAGGTTTGCGGATAGTCTCATGAAACTGGAAGAGGGGGAAACTTCACTATAGGTGAAAGTATGGTTAAAATTGCCAATGCTGTAAGTATCATCTCCGGCAACGGTTGTAGTCCCTCCGGCCATGCGAAATAGAATGGGGTCATTTCCTACCACTTTATCGGTTATGACAATAAAAGTGACAACTATCCCATCACAAGATACATTGTTTTTGTCTGTTCGAGTAAGGGCAATATCTAACCTGTTTTTTACGGGATCATATCGGGAGATCTCTTTTTCTGGATTGAGGCAAGAATTGCTAGCGTCAATGTATGCATCAGCTATGTTGGCGGGATCGCCTAGATAAATTTTGTTACCTTGAGTGCAAGATTAACAAAATTGATTTAGC
>JAHDGC010000890.1 GCA_020627865.1 Saprospiraceae bacterium
TCCGGCATTTTATGAAGATGGGATTGTTTATATTTCTACCAAATATCCCGCGGTGAGGTATAAAGTCAAAGATCGCAGAATCAACAAGAATGTGATGTCAACCTATGTGGCGACTAGAAGCGATGAAGGGCCGTTGGCAGATCCTAAGCCTTTTGCCTTAGATTTAACGACCGTCTATCATGAAGGCCCCTTGACTTTCGACATCGTCGGAGAAAAAATGTATTTCTCTAGGAATAATTACCACAAGGGAAAAAAGATAAAGTCTTCGGATGGTGTTATCAAACTCCAGATTTATGCCGCCGAGGCTACTGGAAATAGCTACAGTAACGAACAACCGCTTTCTTTTAATAATAAAGATTATAACTACTGCCATCCGGCAATCTCCGCAGATCGCAAGTCCTTGTATTTCGCATCTGATATGCCCGGGGGTTATGGCGGTATGGATTTATATGTTGCCAAAAGAAATGGAGAAGAATGGGGAGAGCCTGTCAATCTTGGAGAAGAAATTAACTCTGCCGGCAACGATGTATTCCCATTTATCCACGCCGACGGAACACTGTATTATGGTAGTGACGGCAAAGGTGGTCAGGGAGGACTGGATATTTTTTATGCTCGCTCAAAAGGAGAAAGCTGGAATGAACCCGTCAATATGGGCACACCCTTTAACTCTGCCCACGATGATTTTGGATTCATCATTGATCGAGATAAAAAGAATGGTTACTTTTCCTCTAATCGCCCTGGAGGAAAGGGAGAAGATGACATTTACAGTTTTTATGTAAAAGGTGATTTGGATAGCAATGATGATTTGGCTACCCGTGATCTTTGGCTCATCATCTTGGATGAAGAAACCGGAGATGTCTTGTCGGAGGTAGATATCAGCTCTATTAGTTTTGAAGAACTCATCAGCTCTAACATTACAACCGCAGACGGGAACATTGTCAAGTTTCAGCCCAGTAAAGATAACAACATGGTAATTCAACTCGAAGTAGAGGAAAGTAACCGTGTGGATGGGATGACAGATATGGAGGGTAAATTCCCGTTGCATTTAGCAGGCGGCAAGCATATTCTTAACTTAAGAAAAGATGGCTATCAACCGCTACAATTGGTTTTGGAAAGCAGCGATACCGAAGAGGAAGTTGTGGCATACCTGAAAAGAGCAAAGGGTTGTATTCCGGTAAACGGTTCTATAGTCAATGATCAAACAGGCTTAGGAATCAATGGCGCGACTGTTACCATCGTCGATCAGGAAACAGGACAGGAATATAAAGTCACCGCCGATCAAGCTGGGAATTTTGAATACTGTGTAGAAAGGGATAGAAACTTCGAGCTTGTGGTCGCTAAGGATAATGTTATTGTACACCGTGAATCTATGAATACGGAGAACAGTTCCGCTGGACCAGGTTCTCCGTTGGCTATGGTAATCGACGTTCCGGGAGGAGCATTGAGTGCCGTTCCGGGCGTATCCAGTTCCGGTAGCTATTCCAGTGATGGTAGTTATTCGGGAAGTGGATTCCCTGATTTGGCAGATGGTACCGTTATCGAGTTACCTAACATTTATTACAATTTTAATGATGCTTCTATCCGTCCGGATGCCGCACAAAGTTTGGAGGCTTTGGCCAGTATGCTGAATCGCCATCCTGACATTCACATCGACCTATACTCGCACACAGATTCTAGAGGACGGAGTAGTTACAATCAAAATCTTTCCCAGCGTAGGGCAGATAAAGCCGTAGACTATCTGGCATCATTGGGGATCAGCAGGGATAGAATGTCTCCGCAAGGAAAGGGAGAAAGTGAGTTGAGGAATGAATGCTTGGACGGTGTTGACTGTTCGGAAAGTCAGCATCAATATAACCGTAGGACAGAAGTTCGGGTTTCCAGAAATGATTCCAATCTTAGGGTTAATTATGTAGATACTCCCCCTGCGACATCAGATTCTTATTCCGCAGATCCGTCAGTTATTGACATTTCTTCTGATTACAAATCGGATAAAGACTATATGGTTATTGCCGGAACATTCAGCCGTAATTCTAATGCTAGGAATCGCTTGAAACAACTACATTCGAGGGGCTTCACCAATGCAAAATTGGTACATGGCGATACTTCTGATGTTATACGGGTTTGCGTAGAGGAATATAATAGCCATAGTGCTGCCAGAGAATTGGTCGAGGAACTCAAAATGGATGCGATTCATTCTTACGTGAAGTTTTTGAAAGTGAGGCCGTAGCTGGTGCTTTGTTCATGGTTATTTGTTCGCACTTTCTCGGCTGTCCAGCTTAACATCAACCTTACCAACTCACTCTAGTATTTCTGGATTTGCACTCATAGGAAAAAATAAAAAAGGAAAAATAGAATCTTGTAAGTTTTTTAATCAGATGAAGGTCAGACTCTTTTGGGTTTGGCCTTTTTGCTTTTCATGCTTTCTCAACAATTAATTCCCAAACTACCCCTTCATGTAGTCCCATTATCTTTCCAAATTCAATATTTATATTGATCTTTGAGGTATCGAAAACATACAAACAATGCAAATCAAGAGTAAAGATGAGGTTACAGGAAGAGAGATTTCCAACAATAAGAACATGTAAATTCGGGACTTTTTATATGGATCAATAATAGCCTTCATCGTGCTCATCCCAAAAACTGATTCGTACGTTTTCATAATTTCGTTACAATTACTTTTGAGACTAATTATTCAACCTATTAACTATGGATCACTTAGCGAAGTTTAGTGTCGCAATATTGATTACTGGTGCGCAAAACAATATACAAGATGCTTAGGAACGGTAAGCTTTTGCTTTTGCTGATATGGCTTCTGATAGCTACAGCACTCCTAACGATCTTTATAAAAATCTTATATGCCACCACCAGTAGTTCAACCCAAAAGAATTTAATAAAGTATTTATTTTAGAGTAAGTCAAGGCTAACTTGTGAACGAACAGGTTGGTCTTTTTTT
>JAHDGC010000891.1 GCA_020627865.1 Saprospiraceae bacterium
GATAATAAAATAAATGAAGACAATAATAGTTTTCTAAATGACATGGTAACTGGCTTGCGTACAACGGAGAGCGTATAGGCGCCGGTCTGCAGATTTGTTGATTGAAAGTAATTGTTTATATTCGAAAACGCAAGTAGACAAGATACATGAAGGACTGGCGACCTATACCTAGTTGTCGATAGTCACCTAACTCCAACAACTTCACAGAATACATCTTTTCCAGAATCATCGAGCTTTATAAAAACGGTTCCACGCGATTCACTTAAGCATTCATGAATTGGATGCAAAGTGGGCAAAGGTGTATTCCCTTGAGGGAAAATTGTTACAACAGTTTGATCAGCTGAATAGCGATAATACTTTGTTATTGGATTCTTTTCCAGAAGGCAGTTATTTCTTTACAGTAATGACAACTGAGGGACTTTGGCATACTAAATTTGTAGTGACGAAATAGTTTGTTCGATGCAAAAGAAATATTAATATCAAAAAAATATAAATTTTAAGCTGAATTTTTATAAATTTGAATGTTTTTATTTAAAAATCAAGGCTCTAATAAAGTATTAGGTGGAAGACAAATGGTGTCGGTACGCTGTACCTCTTAACTTATTCATTTTTCTATTTTTTACAAATGGTGCCGGAACTACGTTCCTTTCTCATAGCTCCAGAGGCTTGCTCGGCTGAAAGACGGGAGCGGAACCGTTTGTAGTAACAGTGGCAAAATAAATTTTAAGCCTGCCTGGCAACCTGCCTGACAAGTCACGCAGACAGGGTGCAGAGCACCGTCCCCTAATTGTTATTCAGAGTCAAAATCAAATAGATTTTCTATGAAAAAAATAAGAATCATTCAAATTTTATTCCTCGCTGTGGGATTGTTCTGTTATGCCTCTTGTGGAGAAGATGATCCATGCGATAGCCATGTTGCCACTTATGATGGTGACGTCAAGGCCATTGTTAATAGTTCCTGTTCTTTTAGTGGTTGCCATTCCGGTGCAGCAACCGGAAGCGCATATATCGGTAATGCAGATGCCATAGATTTTACCAGTTATGCAGGGATGAAGGCTGCTGTTGAAGATGGACGTTTTAATGCAAGGGTATTGGCAGATGGCGCAGATATGCCACCAGATCCTCTTACATTAACACCAGCACAAATCGAAATTCTGACTTGCTGGAAAGATGCGGGTTTCCCAGAAAATTAAAAGTTCAAAATCGGGTAATAACTATTATTACCCGATTTTTTTTATCTTTGCTAATGCCCAATTAGCATGTCGTTCCCAAGCAAATTCATATCAATAAACATCAGCCAATGAGAAAAGTAGTCATCATAGACGGAGCCAGAACACCCTTTCTGAAATCCGGCACAAATTACATGGACTTAATGTCATACCAACTGGGCCAATTTGCCATCAAAGGCTTACTGGTCAAAACAGGACTTGATCCCCAATTGGTAGACCGTGTCATTATGGGAACGGTGATTTCCAATATCAAAACCAGCAACGTTGCCCGTGAGGCTGCCATTACCGCTGGGGTTCCGAACACTACACCTTGCCATACCGTTACTCAAGCTTGCATTTCTGCCAACCGTGCCATCGCGACGGCCTGCGCGGAAATCATGATTGGTCAGGCAGATATTATCATTGCAGGTGGTGTGGATAGCACGTCCGATACACCGATTGGCTATAAAAAGTCTATGCGAAAAAAATTATTCAAGGCGCAAAAGTTAAAAACCTTTGGGGATACCCTGAAGTTTGGGCTTTCCCTCCGGCCCAGCGATTTTGCACCAGAACGACCTCGCGTTGCGGAATACAGCACCAATCGAGTAATGGGGGAAGATTGCGACATTATGGCCGCTCGCTTCAAGGTAAGCCGTGAGGAACAAGATCATTTTGCCATCCGTTCCCATCAATTGGCAGCCAAAGCCCATGAGGAAGGGCATCTTCCCAAGGAAATTGTTCCGGTAAGTTTATCCCCAAAATTCAAAACCATCTCCAAAGACAATGGCATCCGGCCAGATAGCAATTATGAAAAAATTAGCAAATTGCGCCCTGCTTTCGATAAAAAATTCGGTACCCTAACGGCAGCCAATTCCTCCTTCTTGACCGATGGTGCAGCCGTCTCCTTATTGATGGCCGAGGAAAAAGCAGCAGAATTGGGTTTGCAACCAAAAGCAGAAGTTGTAGATTTTGTTTTCACTGGGCAAGACCTGAAGGAAGAACTTTTGTTGGGGCCAACTTATGCCACGGCAAAAATTCTAGAAAAAAATAACATGACGCTTGCAGATTTTGATGTTATAGAATTCCACGAAGCGTTTGCTGGACAAATTTTGGCCAATATCAACGCACTCGCTTCTGACGATTTTGCTAAGAAACACCTGGGCAGAGAAAAAGCGGTCGGAAAAATCAACATGGATAAGTTTAACCTTTGGGGTGGTTCCTTGTCGATCGGGCATCCTTTTGGGGCTACGGGTTCTCGTTTGGTTACGACAACGGCTAACCGATTGCATGCGGAGCAGGGGACTTATGGATTGTTGGCGGCTTGTGCTGCGGGTGCGCATGGGCATGCGATGATTTTGAAACGGGTATAACAGTGTATATGAAAATAAACAAAACCCCAAGTCGAAATGAAAGAAGAAATACAATATCGAACCTGCCATCTTTGTGAACCGATGTGTGGCCTCCAAATAAAAATTAGGGGCAACGAAATTGTTAGCATTAAAGGGCATGATGATGATGTTTATAGCAAAGGGCATATTTATCCTAAGGGTGTTGCTTTAAAGGATTTGCATGATCTAAGGTTTTGCAAACTTTCTTGTAATACGGCTTTCAATGGACAACCTGTAGCTGTACGAAAGATAAGGCGATGAGTGCGGTTTTTTATAAAAAAGATTAAACATAAACGGTACTAATACCGTGTAATTTAAATTAATTATAAAAACGAGTCCCATCGGCCTGCCTG
>JAHDGC010000892.1 GCA_020627865.1 Saprospiraceae bacterium
ATTGTGTTGTTTGGTAATTTATTGAAAAGCAACGAATTGTATACCCTTTTCCTTTATAGCTCAGAGGAACTTTCGGGGGAATCATCAGAGATCGTCAGGGAATATCTATGGGCGAGGTTATTTATCACGACAAACATATTATTGTTTGGTATAATGTTTGAATGTTAATAAAATCGTGAGATTATTCTGAAATTATCTTATTCCGATTTATTTTTTAACAAGGAATTTGGTGTGTTACTCTCTTTAGAGATTACAGGCCTGTCCATATGACTAGTAAGTCAGGTAGATCGCGATGGCAGAATAGTTCGTTTTATTCATTCAAATTTAAAATTCCTGTGCATATGAAGAACCGGACGCTTAGTCTTATTCTCGGTGGCGGTGTTGGCTCCCGATTGTATCCTTTAACAAAAGATCGGTCCAAGCCTGCTGTTCCAATAGGCGGAAAGTATCGCCTCATTGATATTCCTATTTCAAACTGTCTGAATTCCGGTTTTAAGAAAATATATGTACTGACCCAATATAACTCCGCGTCCTTAAATCAACACCTGAAAAATACCTATCATTTTGATAGTTTCAGCAGTGCCTTTGTAGACATTCTGGCAGCAGAGCAAACACCGAGTAGTAAAACTTGGTTCCAAGGTACAGCAGATGCCGTGCGGCAATCCATGCACCATTTGATGCAGCAAGATTTTGAATATGTGATGGTTCTTTCCGGAGATCAGCTTTATCAGATGAATTTCGATGAAATGTTGCAAAACCATATGGATAGCAAGGCAGATTTAAGTATTGCAACATTGCCCGTGATTGCCAAAGATGCTACGGCTTTCGGTATTATGAAGGTTGATGATAACAATATGATTACTCGGTTTATTGAAAAGCCGCCCATGGAGTTTTTGCCAGATTGGAAATCTGAGGTAAGTGATGATTGTAAGTTGCAGAACAGGCATTTTCTTGCTTCTATGGGAATTTACATTTTTAGCAAAGATGTACTGATTAATCTATTTGAAGAATTTCCTTATGCAACAGATTTTGGTAAAGAAATCATCCCGTCGGCTATTGAAAGAGGGTTGAAGGTGCAGAGTTATGCCTTTGATGGTTACTGGACGGACATCGGGAGTATCCGTTCCTTCTTCGAGGCGAATATGGCACTCACGGATGATCTCCCCAAGTTTAATTTATTCGATAATTATAACATTGTTTACACAAGGCCAAGGTTGCTCGCTCCATCAAAGATTTTCGGCACTCGATTGGATGCTGCCGTGCTGGCAGAAGGTTGTATCGTCCATGCAAGGCAGATCAAGAATGCTGTTGTCGGGGTTCGTTCCAGAATCGGTTATAATACGACGATCGAAAATGCCATTGTTATGGGAAATGACTACTATGAAAGCTTGGATCAAATTCTGACCACAAAGGATAAAAATATCATGGGGATTGGTGACAATTGTATCATCAAAAATGCAATTATCGACAAGAACTGCCGTATCGGGCATAATGTAAGTATCGTTGGGGATGAATCCTTGGAGAATATAGAAACGGATACCTATTGCCTCGTTGATGGCATTGTGGTCGTGAAAAAAGGAGCAGCTATTCCAGATGTAACAGTTATTGGGTTGGTAGAGGAGCAGGAAAGTAAAACTAATCCTAAAAAGGTACAACAGCAGTTTGTTGAACAAGTTATGCCAGGTGTTGTGTTGGATGGATTTACCTTAGATAAGTCCCTGTTGTAAAAAGTATATTACGTTTTATATCATAATGATATGTAAGGTTTGCCAACAGTGGTGAACCTTTTTTTATGCCTACTCCATTTAGGTGTTGTCTTTTTTATCTATTTTTGTGCAAGATGTATATTCATTTTGATAAATAGGTTTATATAAAGACTTGTAATATTATGATAGCAAAGTGGAAAGCAAAAGCAATAGTTCAAAAAGGAATTTCTTACTTGCCTAAAAAAGAAAAAATTAACTACTTATTTCAAAAGTATGTAACGAAAGGTGTCTTTCTAACAGATGAATATTTTACCTATAAGATAACACACGCTAAAGATCATTTACATTACTTTAATCAATATTCAACCAAGGACTTTAAAGAGAGTACTTTCTTGGAATTGGGCACGGGTTGGTATCCAGTTGTGCCCATTGCTATGTATCTATCAGGCTTTCAAAATATGACATCTATCGACATTCAAATGTGGATGACAAAAGAAAGTCAATTAACCACGATCCAAAAATTTGTTGAGTGGCGTGAACATAAAATGTTAGCATCTTACTTACCGGAAATCAATGAAGATAAATGGAATAGACTACTCCGGATTTTGAGCGAAAAAGAAACCTTATCCAAAGAGGATATTAATAAGGCCATACATTTAAAAACGTATATTCAGGATGCGAGGAAAACAAAATTTGAGGATAATTCATTTGATTTCATCTGTTCCAATAACACCTTCGAGCATATCCCCAAGGCTATATTAATCCCTATTCTGCAAGAATTTAAACGCATTATTTCAAAGGGAGGGATAATGAGTCATTTTATTGATATGTCGGATCATTTTGCTCATTTTGATCAAACGATTAACATCTATAATTTTTTACAGTTTTCTCAAGAAAAATGGAACTGGATTGATAATAGTATCCAACCGCAAAACAGGATGAGATTTAAAGACTACAAGGAAATTTATAATAAGCTAGCCATCCCGATTACGGATGAATCATATAGAGAAGGGGATATTAAATTGTTGAAAGCAGTAAATTTGGCGGAGATGTATAAAGCTTACACGAATGAAGAATTAGCGATTAGTCATGCGTATATTATTAGCCAATTTTAAGCGTATTGTCTTACGCTGCCGGCTGAGATTAAGTGTTTGTAATCGTTTACAAACGTTTACAAACGTTTACAAACGCAATTAAACGTTTATCATGCGACTAGCTCGGTCAATACCTATAATTT
>JAHDGC010000893.1 GCA_020627865.1 Saprospiraceae bacterium
ATCCATTGTGTGTAAATTGATTTGAATACAAAACCGTAGAGACGCAATGCATGTTGGATGACGTAGAGTTGTAAACACCGAGTGACATTGAGTTTTGAACACTTTTAAGAAGCCTTAAAAAGGCTCCCTTCCCTTCTATAAGGGAAGAGAAAAAGTTCATTGAAATTATGAAAGATCAAGATTCCAAATACTTTGATAAGTAAAAGGAGATGGATGCGTTTTAATAAAATTACCTGTAGGATCAAAAATGTTCCACTGATTTTTATCAGGGTCTAATTTGATACTTACTTTCTGGTGCTTGTAGTGGGTTCCTACAGAAAATCTTTTGCCGTAACAATATATTTGTCCTTTTGAAGAAACAATACGTTCCCATTGTCCCCCCGCAATAAATGCTAGCACACGGCAAAGTTTGAAGTTCGCCGGGTTCCAATCCGTACCGGTGTGTGGTAATTGGGGAAATAGTTGTATGCGTGTTTTGTTCCCCTTCCTGCGGATAGGAAAATGGAAGTTATGGAATTCGGCCTCCCTCCAAAGGCGGGATTGGAAGGCGGTGGTGTCCCGACATCTGGCGTACTCGGTCCATCTGGCCATCACCCCCTGACTCCGCTCGACAACAGCATTGTCTTGGGGGGTAGCCGGGCGATTCCAGATCACCTTTATACCTAGCCCTATTAGCCACAGTGCCAGGACGGGAATCAATTCCAAGTTCGGATCACCGAATGGCCTACCGTTGTCAACCTTAATCCAGCCGGGAATACCCCAGTTCTTGAAGATCGTGATTAATGCCCCCTGAACTTCAAGCAAGGGAACTTCACAAATTTTTTTCTTAGGGAAAAACGGGCGGGTCAATGACCGCTCCCGAGTATTCGTCCGTAATATTGAGCCAGCAGTTTTTGCTGCCGTCCGCTATTGTCATTTCTTCCTTCGCGTCGATCTGCCAAATCTCGTGTAGCCGCGTGGCTCGCTTGGGGGACTGCTTCGGCAGGGTCGATTTTGGTGCGGTGGTTATTTGACCATTCCAATGAAACCAGCGATTAAAGGTACGGTAATGGGGTAAGGCCAAGCCCGGACGCATGCGCAGCATCTCCGCCCGTATCTTTTCCGAACCCCAATTCGGATGCCACGTCCGCATGCAGCGGACTGCACGGAAAATAAACTGGCTTTCCTCAGGACGGGGCTTTCCGCATTTCCCGTAACGGGGCTTGAGCCCCTCCACGTTACCCGTTTGCTCCATCCTTCTTATTAAAGAATAAATAGAGCCGCGGTTTACATTGTAATTACGCGCTAAGGTGCTTATTTTTTCACCTTTTTTATAGCGTTCTATTATACTGCGGCGTAACGCCATTGGAATAGGTTTTGGCATCTGTCTTGATTTTTCAAATTTTCAAAGAACTAAATTTAACAAAAAGTGTTCAGAACTTTATGTCACTTCTTGTTTACAACTCTACAGCATCCAACATGCATCGCGTCTCTACACGTTTTTTTATTACCAAAAGCTAAAATCCTGAAAATTAACATAGGTATACGTATCTTTGGGGTTTAATATTTAATATATGAATACGTCCCTTTATCAATCTATGGTGTTAGCACGAGAAAACGGTGAAAAAAAGTTCGTCGTTTTAATTGACCCCGATAAGGTCAGTGTTCGCAACATGGAAAAGCTCGTGCAAAATGCTGTAGCGGCTAAAGTGGATTATTTTTTTATCGGAGGAAGTCTTGTAGTGAACAATATGCTGGACGAATGCCTCAAGGCTATCAAAAAGGAATCAGATATACCCTTAGTTCTATTTCCGGGAAATTCATTCCAGCTTAGTTACAGGGCTGATGCCATTTTATTTTTATCACTTATATCCGGTCGGAATGCAGAATTGTTGATTGGAAAACATGTTATTACGGCGCCTTATCTCAAAATGAGTCCACTGGAAATATTGCCGACAGGCTACATTCTAGTAGATGGAGGTGTAGCAACAACGGTTTCCTACATGAGTAACACGCAACCTATTCCTGCTTCCAAAAATGATATTGCACTTTGTACCGCGATGGCTGGCGAGATGTTGGGATTAAAATTGATGTATCTGGAAGCAGGTAGTGGGGCAAAAAATCCAGTTAGTGAAGCCATGATTAGTGCCGTTAGTGGCGCCATCAATGTCCCGCTTATTGTTGGTGGAGGCATACGGACACCGGAGAAAGCTTTTGCCAATGCTAAGGCGGGCGCGGACATTATCATAGTGGGCAATGCATTTGAAGAAAATCCGGATTTGGTGAAGGAGTTGGCAGATGCGGTGCATTCCGCGAGTCAGGCATCTTCGGCGTTTTAGAAGATTCTCAGATAAAACATATATTGGTTAGCCAACTTTACTTTCTGGTCAAAGACCGGCACTTTTATCCGCATACAACAATCCCTTGGATATGTTGTAGCGAACAACGTAATATTGAAGAATCATTAGAAAAATCAGAAAATAAATTGCAAGAAGGAACAGTCATAAAATCTACAGGAAGCTGGTATTTGGTGCGGATGGCAGATGGTAGCCATGTCAGGAGCCGGATTATAGGAAAGTTTCGCCTGAATGGGCTTTCCTTGACGAACCCAGTTGCTGTTGGGGATAAGGTAGCCATGTTGATAGATGACCAAGAAGGGCAGGACAAGACAGGGCTTATCAAGGAGATTAAATCTAGGCAAAATTATATCATCCGGCAATCTCCTAAGAAAAGGCGATCTTTGCACCTCCTTGCCAGCAATATCGATCAGGCTTTCGTCGTCGTGACGATCGTACAACCGAATTTAAAACAAGGCTTTATTGATCGGTTTTTGATGATGACGGAGCCGCATGATATACCGACTTGGATTATTTTTAACAAAGCTGACTTGTACTCAGAAGATGATCTGTTCATTTTTGAAATGTTGAAAGATATTTATGAAAAAATCGGGTATCA
>JAHDGC010000894.1 GCA_020627865.1 Saprospiraceae bacterium
AAAACCGTAGAGACGCAATGCATTGCGTCTCTACGGTTTTGTATTCAAATCAATTTACACACAATGGATTTATTTTCAATCTGTAATGAAGTGTTTTTTTTTGATTTTAGACGGGTTTTGCTGCTGTAGATGCCATTGATTTGAATGGTGACAACAGCTCGAACGTCCTTGGTTATCCGCTCAGAATAAACCAGCTGTAGATGCCGTTGATTTGAATGGTGACAACAGCTCATACTGACCTTTACCTCCAGCTGTAAGCTTTAGCTGTAGATGCCGTTGATTTGAATGGTGACAACAGCTAAAAAATGAAGGGAATGAAAGGAAGCCTACCTGACGTGTCCGCCAAGGACAGGCAGGTGAAGAATGAAGGGAATGGCCTTAGGGCGTAAGTATCGGAGAGGGGTTGTTTGTGGTTGTGGTGACTTTTTCTTGTCAGCAGCAGAATTCGCTGGATTATGGAATTTACTGGATTGGGGAACGGGATTCGATGGGTGAATCATTGTTCTAAAATGTTGTATTTTTCAAAACTGTAGCCTATGGAGATGGTGGTTGCAAAGTGAATGAGGAAAAATTCTGGAAATCCACCAATTCTAGAAACCTGCCTGTCGTGCGCAAGCAGGCAGGTTCTGATCCAGACATTTACGACACCATTGCTCAAAACGAAAAACATCATTCCATTGCACGTTCCTTAAAATTTACATATATTTGTCTTATGCTAAATTTTTAAAGCAAAACGAACAGGAATACATGTATTCCGCGAAACCAACTCACTATGGAAACACCCAGCAACAAATCGGGAACGGTATACTATCAAAACAAAGTAGAGGCAACGAAAGCAGTCTGGGCTTTGATGGCTTACCTTTCACAGAAAGAAATTCCCAATGCGATTTTTATACTAGAGGGGAAAAAACCGAACAAGCTTTATATGATGCGGAAGGCACAGGCGGAAGCCTTCCTTAAAAGATTACCCGAAGTGTTTTATGATGAAGGGCATGGCTTGTTTTTGTCCAAGGAAGTGAAAAGGCGGCTTTTTAAGTTTCATACTTTGGTACAAAATATCTGGTTCGCGGAGTTTTACGATAAGCAAGATGTTGCTGGAAGTATCCATGTGAAAAATGAAAAAATCAGGCCGGAGGTAAACCGCATTCAAGAAGAGTTGCTGGAGTTACTCAAGGCAATGATTGAGTAAAAACGTAGCCCTTTTCAAGGTTTCCACAAAAAAACTCCAAAGCTATAAAATAAATTCTCATAATACATCTTTAAATATATAAATCCCAACAGGATAGCATTTCATTTCTAGTCATAAATGACTGGACCGTAAGAAGTGTAAAAGATTTGAAAAACATAAAACAACACAAAACCACCAACAACATGACGACTCCACGTGTACCCATATCTTCCAATATTGATTTTTCGGAAGACAACAAATTCTACTTCGGTGCCTACCTCAACATGGCACACCACAATGCCTACTTGATCCTGCAACACATTACCCGTGCCTTGAAAATAGATGATCAGCATTTGGCAAAGGATAAAGAAAAGGAGTTGCACAAGGCGCTCGTATTTGAATTGTTGGACGGGCAGGATAAATCCGTTGATTTGTATCAAGTTACGGGAGAGCTGATCCGAGGATTTCCGTTTCTGGAAATTTTTGTGGATGAGGCCTATAACCCCAACAAGAATTTGACAGCAGCAGAAGCCTCCTCGCAACTGGCCAATATTTTTGGCAATGCACAACAACAAACTTCCGTCAGCAAACCAGCCAAGGGGTTTAACCTCAAGATCAAAAACTATATGGTCGGTGCCTTAAAAGCATTGAGCAGCATCCGGAATTATTACAGTCATTTTTTACATGATGAAGTAAGGCCCGACTTCGATTTGGAGTTACAAAAAATAAGGACTGTCGCGCAGAAGCGGGTGAAAAATTTTTATGAACAAAAAATACGGCACGGGGAATTGAAATATGATGCGGGGAAAATTCAGGATGCCTTAATTCATATCAGCCAGTTTCGCCTGATGGATCAAGATGGGCAACTTGATTTTCATGGACTGGTTTTCTTCACCTGTCTTTTTCTCGAAAAGAAATACGCCTTCCGGTTTATGGGCAGGTTGTTACATTTTAAAATTCAGGATTATGAGGGGAATGAATTTTTGCAAAAAACTTACGGTTGGTACTGTTGCCGGATTCATAAAGATAAGCTAAAGAGTGGCGACATTGAACTGGATATGTTGGGCGAATTGATCCGCATTCCTGGGCAAATTTATAACTATATTGACAAGGAAACACAACAGCAATATATTTCTAATCTTGAAAAAATGGACGAGGCGGAAATGGATGTCGAGGACATTTTGAGCGAAACCATCATGCGCCGGTATGATGACCGTTTCCCTTATTTTGCCTTGCGGTATTTTGATGATTTTGCCAAGTTTGAACGGCTGCGTTTCCATATCCATATCGGGCAATTGAAAAATCAAAATTATGGTTATGACAAAAAGATTGATGGCATTGTAAAAGAAAGGAAAGTTTACGAGAATATCCGGACATTTGGCAAGCTGGAAGATTTGAGTAATGATGAAAGTTTGGCATTCTGGAAAGAAAAAGACGAGGAGGGTAATGTTTTGAGCAAGCAGGAAATCGAAAAATTTGCACCCCGCTATCATATTGTTGGAGACCGGATAGGAATCAAGTTTGAAGAAAAAAAAACAGACACCACAGCATCAAAAAGCCTACAGCCGGAACCCTACCGGGACAAGCCGGACGCTATCTTGAGCACTTACGAATTGGTAAACATGGCCTTTTACCAAATCCTAAAAGAAGCGGGATATGCAGCACAAGGAGCCGATGAAATCTTGTGGGATTACCTTGAAAATTTCAAACAGTTTTGCAACAAACTATCTTCCGGTGAAATCAAACCCGTAGGGGAACT
>JAHDGC010000895.1 GCA_020627865.1 Saprospiraceae bacterium
ACGTTTCTGCCTGCCTGGCGAGGCCACGCAGACAGGGCAATGATATGTCGTTCCTTGTATGTTTGTTTTATAAGAAACTTTTGTTACACAGTATTAGCGACACCGCATCTATGAAATTTTCCACATGCTTTTAGCACCCCTTCCGGTCAAGGGCAGTGGAGTAAGCATTCAGAAGATTATTGTCTGCAGCTGAATTCGCTGAATTATTGGATTTTCAGAATTTTCTCTCGAATGCTGAAAGAATCGATTATCAAAAAATCAGTCCACACACAAAATTAACAAGTCTACAGAGTTGCCAAGCAAACATTGTGACTTACGGCTTTTAATGGGATAATTGAACGTGCCCAATCCTGTAAATGCTGAAATCTAGTGAATCCAGCTTCAGACAATTACGACACACACACCCAAATACGAAAGGTACTACCCTTTCTTCCCCTCTCGCCGAATCCCCTTCCGTAAACTCCGATACCGTTTCGGCCCATACCACAACCAAAGCCCCGTAACAATCAAAAACAAAAGCCCCAGCCCCAGCACATTCATCGAAACTAGTTTGAACAACTTACCGATAATAGAACCATCATGCAAAGCCTCAATCCAATCCGAATGACGGCGACCAATAGACTTTAACGCACCCGTTTTCGCATCCAGTTGCACTTCCCAGTATCCATTTTCAAAAATGATTTTTACGACCCCCTTCGACGGACGAGCATCCATCCGATCCACTTCGTTGCCTTTTTGATCCGGGTATTTTTTGTAAAAAGCCTGTTTCCCCAGCTCGTATAATTCGGCCATAGATTTCCATTCCGCTAAATTTTTTGTCACCCCCTTTTGCGTAGGCGGTTGCAGCAGGGCAATATCTTTTTTCCAAGACAGAAAAATGCCTGTAATGGCACTAATAACTAAAAATATAGCCAAGCCTGTCCCGACAAACCGGTGTAAAACACGGAACTTCCGTAAACTTTGGATATATTTTTTTAAACTCAAGTTTGATTAGGATTATATTTTTATTGGAAAATCTAAAAATTATTTCCCGATAAACGTTCCAGAGCCTTACGTTTCTGCCTGCCTGATAAGGCCACGCAGACAGGGCAACAATATGTCGTCCTTACAGGACTCACTTTATTTTCCAAGGACATTGAAAACAATAATATTAAATATTCACATTCCCTACTACAAATAAATAACAATAATGTGACCACATAAAACCAAACAAAATGGACACAAAACACGATACTTGTAGTAATATGGTTGCAATACTATACCTCAACAAGAGGCGTTGCCGGAATGATCGCCCCAGAGACTTCCCCAAACCCAATCCGCAATCCATCTTTTTCACTCATACCTCTCATAATTACCGTATCCCCATCTTGGATAAATTTCCGTTCCGTACCATCCGGCATCGCCACCGGCTTGGTGCCCCGCCAAGAAATCTCCAGCATGGAACCATACGAATCCGGCGTCTTCCCACTGATGGTACCACTAGCACACATATCCCCAACATTTAAATTACAACCATTCACGGTATGGTGCGCCAATTGTTGTGCCATATTCCAATACATATACTTGAAATTGGAGCGACAAACCGTTTGGACTACACCTTCCGGCGTTTGAATATCAACCTCCAAGTGGATGTCCAAATTCCGATGACCTTCATATTGCAAATAAGGCAAAACAGCTGGTTCCTGAACTGGGCCTGGCACCCTGAAATGCTCCAAGGCGTCTAGTGTAACCACCCAGGGAGAAATACTTGAAGCAAAACTTTTCCCCAGAAATGGACCTAATGGCTCATACTCCCATTTTTGAATATCTCTCGCCGACCAGTCGTTGAACAATACCATTCCGAAAATATAATCTTCTGCCGCTTTAGTAGACAGTGCTTCCCCTTGTTTGGTCGCTTGCCCAACGATGAAGGCCATTTCCAACTCAAAATCCAGTAAACGGCAAGGGCCATAAACTGGAGCCGTTGCATCCGCAGGCATCTGTTGGCCACAAGGCCGCTTTATCGGCGTACCTGAAACCACGATGGACGAAGCCCGACCATGATAACCCACAGGGAGATGCCGCCAGTTGGGCTTCAGGGCATTTTCCACCCCCCGAAACATCGTACCGACATTGGTAGCATGTTCGATACTGGAATAAAAGTCGGTATAATCGGTTACTTTTACCGGAAGGAGAATTTCGACATCTTTTATATTATGGATAAAATGCTCCGTAAGCTCGTGAGCATTCCATTTATCCTTACGATTATCCAACAACTCTGAAATGCGATCCCGTACCGCACGACATTGCGCTTTCCCCAATGCCATGAAATCATTAATGTAGTCGTTTTCAAAAACGGAGGCCGGAATTTTCAAATCAATGAAAAAACCCAATTTATTTAAGCTAAAAAGATCAATGACATGATCTCCGATTCGGGTACAAAGTCTGGCTGGCTGCGTCGCCGTTTTAAAAACACCAAAGGGAATATTTTGTATGGGAAAATCACTATCCTTATCAACAGATAAATAGGATTTTAATTCAGGATTGTTTGCTTTTATCATCTCGTTCTTATTTTTTATGAAATGGTTTGCAAATGTACTACTTTAAGTTTGAAGGCAAAAGTTTAGGCGCAGAGAAATTAAGTGGTGGTTGGAGGCAATAAAAAAAGGTAAGCTCCGAGAAACTTACCCTTTTATTATTTAGGAAATTTTTATGGTATATATGGTATAAATTATGGTCTTGGAAAAAAAGAGCAAATTTTGCAACCTGCTCTTTACATTAAGTAGGAAATTTTTATGGTATATATATGGTTTTAATTTATGGTCGTTTTTTCATTATTTATTACATACTTATAACGGAGTTAAAAGAAAAAGTAACAATTTTTATTTCGGTATAAACCGATGTGCTCACCTGATTTCTCCAGCATAAAAGCA
>JAHDGC010000039.1 GCA_020627865.1 Saprospiraceae bacterium
ATAAAATATCTGCTTTTTTCTTCCTCACCACAACAGTATGTTCATAATGCGCAGAAGGCAATTTGTCTTTAGTCCTAATCGTCCAATTATCACTCGCCATTACGACATCTTTTTTTCCCATATTAATCATGGGCTCAATTGCAATGGTCAACCCGTCTTTCAACATAGAACCTCTTCCTCTTCTTCCGAAATTAGGAACTTGCGGTTCTTCATGCAGGTTTCGGCCGATGCCATGCCCAACGAGTTCCCTTACGACACCATACCCATTTTCTTTTTCACAATACTGCTGGACAGCATGACCGATGTCTCCTAATCGTCTTCCAGCAACCGCAACATCGATGGCTTTATATAAAGAAGTATTTGTTACTCGAAGCAGTTCCATTACTTCTTCCTTTACATCTCCAAGCGCGAAAGTATAGGCAGCATCCCCGAAAAAGTCATTCATGTACGTGCCGCAATCAATCGAAACAATATCCCCATCTTGAAATGGTTCCTTAGAGGGTATCCCATGTACAACTGCTTCATTTATAGAGATACACAGTGTCGCGGGAAAATCTTGGTAACCTTTAAAACCAGGTACAGCACCATGATCGCGGATTAATTCTTCCGCTTCTTTGTCAAGCTGGAAACCAGTCATTCCTGGTTTTATCCTAGAAGCGACGTGAGCAAGTACTTTACAAACCAGCAAGCAACTTTTTCTAATTAACTCGACTTCTTCGTCCGTTTTGTAAAATATGGATTTACTCAAAGCAACTGGGTCATTAAAAGGTAAAAGGTATAAAAGTTCAAAGACAAAATAGCCTTCACTTTTGTTTATTACATAGGGGCACCGATGCCCTGCATTCTACTCCGGCTTTGTAATCTTCCGGATTTAATCAATCCATCATATTTACGCATGAGCAGATAACTTTCGATTTGTTGAAGGGTATCCAAAACTACCCCAACAAGGATCAGCAAAGAAGTTCCTCCAAAGAACATGGCAAATCCGATATTTACGCCAAATGCAGCTGCAAAAGCAGGCATGATAGAAATTAATCCAAGGAAGATAGAACCCGGAAGGGTAATTCTTGAGGTCGTTGCATCAATAAAATCAGCCGTATTTTTCCCGGGTTTGATCCCTGGGATAAAAGCATTTTGGCGCTTCAAATAATCTGCATACTGTGTTGGGTTTACCAACAGGGCTGTATACACATATGTAAATAAAACAACCAAAAAGAAATAGATGATATTGTAAGGACCGGAAGTGAAATCATTCAAAGCCCGTAATATCGGACTAGCAGAAAGATCGCTCCCTTCACTAGCAAAGAACTGTGCAACAGTAGCCGGTAAGAACATTAATGCTTGTGCGAAGATGATTGGCATTACACCCGCAGCATTTACTTTCAACGGAATATAATCCCGATTTCCAGAAGCTGGCATGGCGTTCGAACTCCGCCCAACCATTCTTTTAGCAAACTGAATTGGAATTTTACGGATACCTTGAACGATCAAAACGGTCACCAAAACAATGGCAAAAAGGATAGCCAATTCCAGTACGAAGATAATCAGTCCGTTATTATTTAACTGGGAGATTGCCTCGAAAGAGAACGCCTGAGGCAGAGAAGCAATAATCCCGATTGTAATCAATAAAGAAATACCATTACCGATACCTCGGTCAGTAATTTTCTCACCAAGCCACATTGCGAAGATGGTTCCGGTAGAAAGAATAATGATATTTGAAATCCAGAATACCGCTGGAGAAATGGAAGGATCAACAGCCCCCAGACTATTGATGTAAGTGAGGTATCCACCACCTTGAACAAGAGTAATGGCCACTGTCAAGATTCTGGTAATCTGGGTAATTTTTTTCCGACCAGACTCTCCTTCTCTTTGCTGGAGTCTCTGGAAATAAGGTACGGCAAAACCCAACAGCTGAATGATGATGGATGCCGTGATATAAGGCATGATTCCTAATGCAAAAATGGCTGCACTATTAAAAGCACCGCCGGTAAAAACATTAATCAAACCCAATAAGTCATTGCCAGCATTTCCTGCTGTAGCTGCTTCGAGCCTTGCCGGAACAACACCGGGCAATACGATAAAGCAACCAAAACGGAAGATAGCGAGAATACCCAAAGTATAAAGGATACGATTCCGTAATTCCTCAATTTTCCAGATATTCGATAGTGTAGTGATAAATTTTTTCATCAAGCAAAATTTCAAGCAAAAATTAAATGATGTTAATGGTTCCCCCTGATTTTTCGATTGCCTCTTTAGCAGAAGCCGAGCAGGCGTGAGCAGAAACATTCAGATTTTTAGTCAATTCCCCTCTTCCTAATATCTTCACTCTGTCATTTTTATTGACGATACCATTCTCTACCAACGCATTTACATCCAGCGTAGTAATGTTATATTTTTCAGAAATGGCTTGAAGTCTACTTAGGTTAATCGCAACATAAGGTACCCGGTTAGGGTTCTTAAAACCTCTTTTCGGGATACGCATTTGTAGTGGCATTTGTCCACCTTCAAAGTTACGTTTTCTAGAATAACCTGAACGAGATTTGGCTCCTTTATGCCCTCTGGTTGCCGTTCCACCATGTCCGGAACCTTGACCACGAGCAATACGTTTTCTCGATTTAGTTGAGCCTTTTGCAGGTTTTAAATTATGTAATTCCATTTTAGTCAATCACTTTGTAAGACAAAAAAACCGAAACGGTGCTGTCTTGAATTAAATTATACGGATAAAATCCTATAAATGTTCCACTGTCACTAAATGACTCACTTTCCTTACCATACCTAAAATTTGAGGAGTTGCCTCATGTTCTACCGTATGGTTAATTTTTCTCAAACCTAAAGCTTGGATCGTTCCTTTTTGCTTTTTCGGTCTGTCTATCGTGCTTTTAACTTGCGTTATTTTTATCTGTGGCATAACAAAATGAATTGGAGGTTAAGTAGTGATTAGTAATTAGTGTAAATTGTGATTAGTGCCTATAGTATGCCGAATGTTGATTAGTTCCTATAAATTTAGTGCTCGAAAGCCAAGAAAGTGCAAACTAATCACAAACAACAAATCACCTTATACCGCAAGGGGTGTAACTATACTACTAACCCTGAAATAATTTTTCCATTGATATTCCGCGTTCTTGGGCAATTTCCATAGGGCTTCTCAATTTTGATAAAGCATCAATAGTTGCTTTAACAACATTATGAGGATTCGAAGATCCCATTGACTTGGCCAATACGTTTTGAACCCCGGCACTTTCCAGTACGGCGCGCATGGCACCACCGGCAATTACACCCGTACCATCGGCAGCAGGCTTGATAAAAACTTTACCAGCACCATATTTACCTTTTTGTTCATGCGGAATAGTTCCTTTATAAATGGGAACTTTAATCAGGTGCTTTTTAGCATCATCAATAGCCTTGGCTATAGATTCCTGTACATCACGAGCTTTCCCAAGACCGTGACCAACATTACCTTTACCATCACCGACAACAACAATTGCTGCAAAGCTGAAAGTACGTCCACCTTTGGTAACTTTCGCTACCCTATTCAGGTTGACCAATTTTTCTTTAAGTTCGATTTCAGCAGGGTTAATCCTGCGGTTATTCTTCGCCATTATAGTGAATTAAAAGTTCCTGATTTAAATGATTATATTTTGAGACCTGCTTCACGAGCACCATCCGCTAAAGCCTTAACCCTTCCGTGATACAAGTATCCTGCTCTATCAAAAAGAACATGTTCGATGTTTTTTGCTAAAGCCTTCTCTGCAATTGCTTTCCCAACAATTTTAGCACGTTCTGATTTCGTACCCGTCGTATTTCCAGAAGAAGAAGCCGCAGCAATCGTGTGACCATTTAAATCATCAATAAGCTGACAATAAATTTCTTTATTACTTCTAAATACAGAAAGTCTTGGTTTGGTAGGTGTACCCTTTATTTTTTTGCGAATCCTCATGTGGATACGCTTTCTTTTCATTTCTTTTGTCAGTTTCATAATTAAACTCTTTAACAAAAAATCTCAATAATAAAAAAGAATTACTTGGCCACTGTTTTACCCGCTTTACGGCGTAAAATTTCACCTTTGAACTTAATACCTTTTCCTTTATAAGGCTCTGGCTTACGGAAGGCACGAATCTTGGCAGCAATCTGGCCGATCAATTGTTTATCGTTACTCTCCAATGTAATCAAAGGAGGCGATCCCTTTTTCATCTCCGTGCTCAACTTCACTTCATCAGGAATATAAAAATAAACGGGGTGAGAATAACCCAAAGTCAATTCCAGTAATTGTCCGGTATTCGCACAACGATACCCTACCCCAATCAGCTCTAATTCTTTTTTATAGCCATCCGTAACACCCGTTACCATATTAGCAATCAAAGAACGATAAAGCCCGTGTAGAGAGCGATGTCTTTTCTGATCTGTAGGTCTGGCAACCACAATAGTACCATCTTCAATTTTGACAGACATATCAGGATCTACCTGTTGTGTCAAAGTACCTTTAGGGCCTTTAATTGTTACGAGATTACCGTCACTTACCTTTAATTCTACGCCAGCCGGCATCGAAATAGGTTCTTTTCCTATCCTGGACATGATAAAAAATTTAAAAGTTGATTAATATACGTAGCAAATAACCTCGCCACCTACATTTTGGTTTCTAGCTTGCTTATCGGTCATCAATCCTTTTGAAGTAGAAACGATGGCAATACCTAGGCCATTAATAATTCTTGGCAGCTCATTCGCCCTCATGTACTTACGAAGTCCTGGCTTACTGATTCTGCCTAATTTTTTGATTACAGGAATTTTTGTATCCTGATTATATTTCAAGGCAATTTTAATAATACCTTGTTTCCCTGCATCATCATCAAACTTATATTTAAGGATATAACCTTGCTCATAAAGAATTTCGGTCATGCTTTTCTTAAGCTTGGATGCAGGAATTTCAACCACGCGATGACGCGCTTGTTGCGCATTGCGAATTCTGGTCAAGTAGTCTGCAATAGGATCTGTTAATGCCATTTTTATAAATAATTAATAGGCTTGTTCAATAAAAAATTACCAACTCGCTTTTGTGATACCCGGAATTTTTCCGTTAAGCGCCATCTCGCGGAAAGTAACCCTAGATATACCGAACATCCGCATATATCCTTTAGGTCTTCCGGTCAATTTACATCTGTTTTTCAATCTTACCGGAGATGCATTTTTAGGCAATTTATCCAGAGCATCATAATCACCGGCTTCTTTGAGTTTCTTGCGCAAATCTGCATATTTGGCAACCATTTTTAAGCGTTTTGCCTGACGAGCTGTTACTGACTTCTTGGCCATATCTTAGTTATTTATTCTTTGATTTTTAAAAGGCATTCCCAATGCTTTAAGTAATGCCAATGCTTCTGCATCTGTTTGGGCAGAGGTAACGATAGTGATATCCAGCCCAGTAATTTTATTCACCTCATCGAGGATAATTTCTGGGAAGATGATCTGCTCTGTAACCCCGAGAGAATAATTCCCACGACCATCAAAACTCTTATCATTGATTCCGCGAAAGTCACGTACACGAGGAAGTGCAACAGCGATTAATCTATCTAGAAAATCATACATCTGATCACTACGCAAGGTTACTCTAGCACCGATGGTCATCCCATCTCTAAGTTTGAAGTTAGAGACTGACTTTTTAGCCTTGGTAGGAACAGCCTTTTGGCCTGCAATCATGGTAAGTTCCTTGAGTGCATTATCCACCAATTTCTTATCAGAAGTCGCACCACCCACACCTTGGTTGATACAAACTTTCTCAATGCGCGGCACCTGCATAATAGATTTATACTGGAATTGCTCCATCAATTTGGGAACAATTTCTTCGCGATATTTTACTTTTAATCTAGGTTGGTAGCTCATTTTTAAGATATAATTTCACCAGATTTTTTAGAATAACGTTGCAATTTACCATCAACAAGCTTTCTGCCTACTTTTGTTGGCTCACCACTCTTCGGATCAATAAGCATGACGTTAGAAATATGAATAGGAGCTGCTTTGTCCACGATTCCTCCAGTTGGGCTTTCTTGCGTTGGCTTAACATGCTTTTTAACCGTGTTAGCATCTTCTACAACTACCCTACGTTTTATCGGAAACACTTCCAAGATTTGGCCTTTCGTACCTTTTGACGCTCCTGCGATAACAACCACCTGATCTCCTTTCTTAAGATTCAGTTTAGGTATACGATTTTTTTTAACTTTCTTCTGTTTCATTGCAAACTAATGTTTAAAAATTATAAAACTTCAGGAGCAAGAGAAACAATTCTCATAAAGTCCCGATCACGGAGTTCCCGCGCAACAGGGCCGAAGATACGAGTACCTCTAGGCTCATCGGAGTTGTCCAATAAGACAACAGCGTTATCATCAAAGCGGATATACGAACCATCTTTGCGACGGATTTCCTTTTTAGTACGGACAATAACAGCTTTGGAAACGGTTCCTTTTTTAACCCCTCCCGGAGAAGCTTCTTTCACGGTAACTACGATACGATCTCCGATAGAAGCGTATCGTCTTTTAGAACCGCCCAGAACTCGGATACAAAGAACCTCTTTGGCTCCACTATTGTCTGCAACTTTCAGTCTGCTTTCTTGCTGAATCATAATTCAAATAATTAATGCCAGAATGATATAAGTAAGGAAAAGTATAAAGCGCAAAAGTATAAAGTGAACAATTGATAAACAACAAAATAATTTTGACTTAAAACTTATGCTTCCCTTAATACTAATTTATTTGGCTCTTTCCAAAATTTCAACCAAACGCCAACGCTTACGCTTGCTTAATGGTCTTGTCTCCATGATTTTCACCGTATCACCCACGTTACACTCATTCTTTTCATCATGAGCCATGAATTTTTTCGTTTTCTTTACGAATTTACCATAAATCGGGTGTTGAAGCCTACGTTCAACAGAAATGGTGATGGATTTATCCATGCTGGTGCTGGTTACTAACCCAATACGTTGTTTCCTGAATTTTCTTTCTGTCATATCATTTCATTTATTCCATCTGAATCCGATGAAATTATAGAGATTTAACGCTTTCTTCTACGAGCTCTTATTTTAGAACGCCCTGCAAGCTGTTCCTCCGGCATGGCGGCCAGTTCTCTTCTGCGAACTTCGGTTTTCAATCTGGCAACATCCCTGCGGATTTCCTTAATCAATAAAGGGTTATCCAATCCTTTGATGGCATGGTCAAAAACCATTTTATGATGTTGTGCCTCTGTTTCTTTCAATTCGCTGATCAAGTCTGCATCTGAAAATTCTTGCAGTTCAAGAAATTTTTTGCTAGGCATTTTGATATAAATTTAACGATTAAAAATTTTATTCTTCAACAAAATCATTACGTATAACGATCTTGGTTGCCAATGGCAATTTTTGTGCAGCCAGATTCAAGGCTTCTTTTGCTGTACTTAGAGGAATACCAGACATTTCAAACATAATTCTTCCTGGTTTCACAACAGCAACGTAGTGATCTAGTGCTCCTTTACCCTTACCCATCCGTACCTCAGCAGGCTTAGATGTAACGGGTTTGTCAGGGAAAATTCTGATCCAAACATTTCCTTCCCTTTTCATGTGACGCGTCATTGCGATCCGTGCTGCCTCAATCTGTCTGTTTGTGATCCAACCAGACTCCAATGCCTTAAGGGCAAAAGTTCCAAAAGAGATTGTACTACCTCTGTGGGCTAGACCTCTATTTCTGCCCTTTTGTTGTTTGCGATATTTAGTCCTTTTCGGTTGTAACATCTGTTTGAAATTTAGAAAAAATGATCCTTATTTAAGTAAAAACCTGCCTGTTTCCTGCGAACACGCAGGCAGGGACAAAAGTAAAAAAGTAAAAAGTAAGTTCTAATGGGTTAACAATTTACAGGAATACAATGTCAAATTAACTTCTTAAACACTTGCAAAACCCTACAAATTCAAATCATTTGAAAAAGTTGTGCAAAGGTACATCATTTTCTTTGATTTTTACTAATTACGTTTCATATTTCTTCCGCCACGACCGCCGCCTCTTCCGCCACGGCCACCTCTTCCGCCTTTCTTGTTATCTGTACCCACATTTGGAGACAAATCACGCTTCCCGAGGATTTCTCCCTTACAAAGCCAAACTTTCACACCAATTTTTCCATAAACGGTTTGGGCTTCTGTTAAGGCATAATCAATATCTGCTCTGAAAGTGTGCAATGGTGTTCTTCCGAGCTTGTACTCTTCCGAACGTGCCATCTCCGCACCATTCAATCTACCAGAAATCCGAACCTTGATACCCTGCGCTCCAGCTCTCATCGTAGATTGGATAGCCATTTTGATCGCTCTCCGGTAATTCATACGCCCTTCGATTTGCTTGGCGATAGATTCTCCAACGATAGCAGCGTCCAACTCAGGCTTACGGATCTCAACAATATTGATCTGTACATCTTTGCCGGTTAGCTTTTTCAACTCCTCACGGATACGATCTACCTCTGAGCCACCTTTACCGATGATGATTCCAGGACGGCTAGTGTGAATAGTTACCGTAATTCTTTTAAGCGTACGCTCAATAATTATTCTGGCAATTCCACCTTTATGTATCCTTGCTTTGAGGTATTTTCTTATTTTCTCATCTTCGACAACTTTATTACCAAAGTCTTTGCCTCCGAACCAGTTGGATTCCCAACCTCGGATGATGCCTAAACGATTACCTATTGGATTTGTCTTTTGACCCATGAAAATATAGATATAGATTTTGAAAAATTATTCTGCTACTTCCTCCGCTACTACAGTCTCTGCTTCCTGTCCATTCTCGGTAGGCAGCCTGTTTTCCACAACTAATGTAACATGACAATTGTGTTTTCTAATACGGTGTGCCCTACCATGTGGAGCCGGGCGGAAACGCTTTAACATTGGTGCCTGATCACTGAAAATTGTTTTGATATACAAATCGTAATCATCAGCACTGTATGCCATGTCATTTTTATTTTCCCAATTAGAGATCGCAGAAAACAATAGTTTTTCCAACCATTGCGCGGCTTCCTTTTTGGTAAATCGTAAAATGTCTAGCGCTTCGTTAACTTCTTTTCCTCGGATAAGGTCAACAACAAGCCGCATCTTACGTGCAGACATTTGGCAATTTTTAAGTTTGGCTACAGCTTCCATGTATAAAATACTTTAATGTAACTTCTTAATGATAAATGATTTTTCTCTTCTTACGTTCCAGTCATTTATATGTCTGGCAATGAAATATCGTTCCCATGGAACTCTATCTATAAGAAGTCGATTATTTTCTATTTCCGGAATGCCCTCTGTAGGATCTTGTTGGTGAAAATTCACCCAGCTTATGTCCTACCATGTTTTCTGTAACGAAAACAGGGATAAAGGTTTTTCCATTATGAACAGCGATCGTTTCACCGACCATGTCTGGAATAATCATTGAGGATCTAGACCAGGTTTTGATTACTACTTTCTTTTTTGACTCTTTGGCCTTCTCTACTTTTTTCAGCAATTTGTGGAAAACGTAAGGTCCTTTTTTAATTGATCTTGCCATTATATCAACGATTGAGTAGTGATTTGTAATTGATTGAGTAGCTACTATTCTCATAATAAACTAAAATTCAGCTTGTTACAAGGATAATTTATCTCAACAATTAAGCAGTATCACTATGGTTATTTCTTAGTTTTTCGCTTAGTGATAATCAGACGATTAGAATGCTTTTTCGGGTTCCGAGTCTTCTGACCTTTTGCCATTACACCTGTTCTTGATCTTGGATGACCTCCAGAAGCTCTACCTTCACCACCACCCATCGGGTGATCCACTGGGTTCATCGCAACCCCTCTTACTCTTGGTCTGCGCCCTAACCAACGCTTCCGTCCGGCTTTACCCAATACTTGAAGTGCATGATCTGAGTTAGAAGTCGTTCCAATAGTAGCCCGACAAGTCAACAAGATACGACGAACCTCACCGGAAGGCAATTTAACAATAGCGTACTTTCCTTCCCTTCCCATCAAGGTACCATAAGTACCGGCACTTCTCGCCAAAGCCGCACCTTTTCCCGGGTCTAATTCAATCGCGTGGATAACAGACCCCAAAGGAATATCCGCAAGGAACAATGTATTTCCAATATTCGGAGCAGCTCCTTTACCAGAGACAATTTCTGCCCCTACTTGTAATTTGTCTGGAGCAATAATGTAAGTTTTTACACCATCACTATATTCCAACAATGCGATGAAAGCAGTACGGTTCGGATCATATTCGATAGATTTTACCGTTGCTGGAACACCATCTTTATTTCTTTTAAAGTCGACGATTCTGTAACGACGCTTGTGTCCTCCACCTCTATTGCGAACAGTCATCTTACCATCGTGATTACGACCACCACTTTTTTTCAAAGGAGCCAACAATGTTTTTTCAGGTTTACAATTTTTAGTAAGTCCTGAAAAATCATTACCCACTCTAAAACGAGTACCTGGCGTAATTGGATTATATTTTTTAACTGGCATCTTTAATAAAATTTAAGCTCAGTAATAAACGATTAAATGTCTCCGAAGAAGTTAATTTCCTCTCCTTCTGCAAGCGTAATAATAGCCTTTTTATAAGAAGAAACTTGCCCTTTCAAGATTCCGGAACGGGTATTTCTGTTTTTTGATTTAGACGGCATCACGATAGTATTCACTGAGGATACATTTACACTGTACATCTCTTCTATCGCTTTTTTAATCTCTATCTTATTACACTTCTTATTCACAACAAAGCTGTATTGATTCAAGCTTTCAGAAAGAATCTCAGCTTTCTCTGTTATGATAGGTTTAATTATGATTGTCTTTGCCATTTTTTCCGATTGTAGGAGTAAACTCCAAATGATTAAGCTAAGGTTTGTTTGATTTTCTCTACTGAACTTTCAGACAAAACCACCGTTTGTGCTTTAAGCAGATTATAGGTGTTGACATCCTGTGCCCGCATAACGTTGGCATTAGGAATATTTCTGCTGGAGAGATAAACTGCTTTATCTGAATCTCCGATAACGAGTAGTGTTTTTTGATCTGCTAATTTCAGGTTATTCAAGATATTCTTATATTCCTTCGTTTTTGGCTGATCGAAAGTAAAATCTTCGAGGATAACAATCTTGCCATCAGTCATTTTAGAAGACAGGGCAGATTTTCTTGCCAAACGCTTAACCTTTTTATTCAGATCAAGATTATAATTTCTTGGTCTAGGGCCAAAGACACGTCCTCCACCTCTGAACAACGGATTTTTTAAACTACCTGCACGAGCTGTACCTGTACCCTTTTGGCGTTTAATTTTCCGAGTGGATCCTTTAATTTCACCACGTTCTTTTGCTTTATGCGTACCCTGGCGTTGTGCAGCATTATATTGCTTTACAGCCAAGTAAATCGCATGTTCGTTGGGTTGGACGCCAAATATTTCATCTGGGAGATCAACAGATCTTCCTGTAGATTGGCCTTGGATATTTAAAACTTCAACTTTCATTGCAGGTTTACTTTTCAATGATTATAAATGATCCTTTATGCCCTGGAATAGCACCTCCCACCAGCATTAGATTCTTTTCTGCAAAAATCTTCAAAACTTTCAGATTTTTGATTTTTATTTGAGTGCCTCCTGTCCGGCCACCCATACGCATACCTTTAAATACTTTGGCAGGATAAGAAGCCGCACCGATAGAACCCGGAGCTCTTTGTCGGTTATGCTGACCGTGTGTGGCATCATTTACACCACGAAAATTATGGCGTTTAACAACCCCTTGGAAACCTTTTCCTTTAGAGGTTCCTATTGCATTAACAATATCACCGACTTCAAAAACATCTTCTATTTTAATCAGATCCCCTAATCCTTTTTCTCCAAAATCAGCATCTCTGAATTCAATAAGCTTTCTTTTAGGAGCAGTTTTTGCTTTTTCAAAATGCCCCTGCATTGCTTTAGAAGTATTCTTTGCTTTGGCATCACCAAAGCCCACTTGCAAGGAGTTATAACCGTCGGTCTCGGTAGTTTTAACCTGTGTGATAACACACGGACCGACTTCAACAACCGTACATGCGATATTGTTCCCAAAATCGTCGAAGATGCTGGTCATCCCGACTTTTTTTCCGATAATACCGTTCACGATATTTCATTTTTTCCTCGATCACGACGAATGAAATGTTAATAAGATAATTTTAGTTTTAAGACTTGGGCTTCTGTACTTGAATCGGTTTTGTTCAAATTACCATTGAACAAACCAATATTAAAACAAAATGCCTAAGCTTAATAAAATGCAATTTTATCTTAATCATCATTCCATAGGATTACAGGACTCCGAAGAATCCATTCCGGAAAGGGCAGACCTCTCCATATCCATTTCGTGAAACGCTGATGTTAAAAAATAAATTTTTCTACGTCAATTTGACCTGAATATCAACTCCACTTGGCAGTTCCAGTTTAGACAAGGCATCAACTGTTTTTTGTGTAGGAGTATATATTTCGATCAATCTACGGTGGGTACGCAACTGGAACTGCTCCCGAGATTTTTTATTAACGTGCGGCGAGCGCAACACGGTAAAAACTTTTTTCTCGGTGGGCAGCGGAATCGGGCCAGTCACAACAGCACCGCTGTTGCGTACCGTTTTCACGATCTTCTCCGTTGACTTGTCTACCAAGTTGTGGTCGTAAGAACGGAGTTTGATTCTAATCTTCTGATTCATACCTTATGAATAAATCTTAATGAATTTCTAAATTATTATTTAGGACTAAATTTGGGGTTCAGCTTGAAACTCTGAACCCCAAATTTATTGTTTATACCTTAACGGTACCTTTTGCTTTCTCAATTACTTCATCCGCGATGCTTCTAGGAGCCGGAGCGTAGTGAGAAAACTCCATTGAGGAATTTGCACGACCAGAGGTTACGGTACGTAAAGCAGTTACATAACCGAACATTTCTGATAATGGAACATCTGCCTGAATGGATACCGCACCACCTGGGCGAGGATCTTGACTCTTAGGCATTCCACGACGACGGTTAAGGTCTCCGATAACCGGGCCGACATATTCTTCAGGGGTAGTTACTTCTAATTTCATGATTGGCTCAAGAAGAACCGGCTTACATTTTGGAGCAGCCGATTTAAATCCTTCTTTAGAACACAATTCAAAGGCCATTGGTTTGGAATCCACGGTGTGAGTACTTCCATCATAAATTCTAATTTTCATAGAATCTATAGCATACCCAGCAAGGATACCATTGCTCATCATTGCGGTAAATCCTTTCACGATAGAAGGGAAATATTCTCTAGGAATAGCGCCCCCCTTAATATCATTTACAAATTGAAGCTTTTTCTTGCCAGACTTGAAGTCTTCGCTTTCCAAGAATTCTTCATCAGCAGGGCCGAGTTCAAATTCCATGTCTGCAAATAAACCAGAACCACCCGATTGTTTTTTCAAACGCTCTCTGTGAGAAATCGTAGCTTGAAGTGCTTCTTTATAATTCACCTGAGGTTGCCCTTGGTTACATTCTACTTTAAATTCACGCTTCAAACGATCCACGATAATTTCAAGGTGTAACTCACCCATACCGCTAATGATTGTTTGATTCGTATCTTCATCATACCGTACACGGAATGTCGGATCTTCCTCTGCAAGTTTGGCCAGTGCCATTCCTAACTTATCCAAGTCTTTCTGGCTTTTAGGCTCTACCGCAACACCGATTACCGGCTCGGGGAAAGTCATACTCTCCAGCACGATTGGTTGCTCCAAGCTGCAAAGCGTATCTCCTGTACGAATATCTTTGAATCCCACACCGGCTGCAATATCACCAGCCTCTACCCTATCAATAGGATTTTGCTTATTGGCGTGCATCTGGTAAATACGGGAAATCCTTTCTTTATTATCAGATCTCGTGTTTAAGACATAAGAACCGGCATCAAGGAAACCGGAATAAACACGGAAGAAGGCAAGACGACCGACGTAAGGATCGGTAGCAATTTTAAAGGCGAGGGCTGCGAAAGGCTCATCAACACTTGGCTTACGCAATGCTGGCTCGTCTGTTTTAGGATCCGTTCCTTCTACGGCCTCAATATCAAGCGGAGAAGGAAGGTAAGTACATACAGCATCTAATAATGCCTGTACCCCTTTATTTTTAAACGCAGATCCGCACATCATCGGGCAAATTTTCATATCAATAACTGCCGCACGGATAGCTGCTTGTAATTCCTCTACTGTAATCGAATCTGGATCTTCAAAGAATTTTTCTAACAGATCATCATCGTATTCTGCAACAGCCTCTACCAATTCACTTCTATATTTTTCAACATCAGCTTTCATGTCTTCCGGGATATCAATAACCTCGTAAGTCATTCCCATATCCTTCTCATTCCAAACAATAGCCTGATTTGTCAACAAATCAACCACACCTTTGAAAGTTTCTTCCGCACCAATTGGCAACTGAAGCGGAACAGCGTTGGCACCTAATTTCGTTCTTACATCATTAACAACGTTAAGAAAATCAGCACCAGAACGATCCATTTTGTTTACAAAACCAATACGAGGTACTTTATAACGATCAGCTTGGCGCCAAACGGTTTCTGATTGCGGTTCTACACCGGAAACTGCACAGAATAAAGCGACAGTTCCGTCTAATACACGAAGAGAACGCTCAACTTCAACCGTAAAATCAACGTGACCCGGTGTATCAATGATATTAACGGAATAATTTTCGTCTTTCCATTTCCATTCTGTCTTTGTTGCAGCAGAAGTAATGGTAATACCTCTTTCTTGTTCCTGCTCCATCCAATCCATGGTAGCAGCACCATCGTGAACCTCACCAATCTTGTGGCTCAAACCAGTATAATAGAGAATACGCTCCGTCGTCGTAGTTTTACCGGCATCAATGTGAGCGGCAATCCCTATGTTTCTAGTGTATTTTAAATCTTTAGCCATAATGAATTCCTTTATTCGGATTATAAGTTGTGTAATAAAACAAATTCAAAAAATTAATTGAGCAAGTTTCAGTTGGTGAATTAAATATTATGTAGATCGTATAAAAATTATCTCATCTTGAAGTGAGCAAAAGCACGATTCGATTCTGCCATTTTGTGCGTATCTTCTTTTCTTTTCACTGCAGCACCTTCTCCTTTGCTCGCTGCGATTAATTCTGCCGCCAGTGTTTGTGCCATTCCTTTACCACTTCTCGAACGAGCAAATTTAATCAACCACTTCATCCCTATCGAAATCTTTCTTTTCGCACGGATTTCTGTCGGGATTTGGAAAGTTGCACCACCTACTCTACGGCTTCTTACCTCAACTTGAGGCATTGCATTATTCAATGCTTTTTTCCAGATACCGTGTTCATCCTCACCTGTCTTATCTTTGATAATATCCATTGCATCATAAAAAATCTTAAAAGAAGTCGATTTTTTACCAGACAACATTAAATTGTTTACAAATTGGGTAACTATAGGATCACCATATCTTGGATCAGGTGCTATGAATCTTACTTTTGGCTTTCTTTTACGCATTTATCTAAATTTTAGATTCGATATATTATCAATTATTACCGACAAGTTTATTTTTTAGGTCTTTTTGCTCCATATTTAGAACGACTCTGTAGTCTTCCTGCAACCCCAGCCGTATCCAAGGCACCACGAACGATCGTGTACCGAACACCCGGAAGATCCTTTACCCTACCACCACGAAGCAACACGATGGAGTGTTCCTGAAGGTTATGCCCTTCTCCTGGAATGTAGGCGATCACCTCGATTCCATTTGTCAATCTTACTTTAGCAACCTTACGCAGCGCCGAGTTTGGTTTTTTCGGTGTCGTGGTATAAACACGCGTACAAACGCCCCGTTTCTGTGGACAAGAATCCAACGCACGAGATTTACTGGCTGCTTTAATTACTTTCCTGCCTTTTCTTACTAATTGATTTATCGTGGGCATATCACATTATAAATTTTCAGTATTGAAGTGCGCAAAAAGCGCGAAAATTTTGGATTAAAGTTAATTTTTAGTTAAAAAAACAAGCTCTTCCAAAAGCGATTGCAAAGATATAATTAATTATTGTGAAAACAAATAAAAATTAAAACAGAAAAATCTATTTTTTTTATTTGTATAGATATATTGGATTTTAATATAGAAAAGAATAGTTTAAAAATACATTTGATGTATGTTGTATATACTAAGGTATACATCATCATTTTCCCATATTTTCAACATCACTAATTATATACTACAAATTCGCATTCGCAAACTCCTAAACAGGAGAAATTACACTTAAAATCCCCTAAGGAGCCGCAAAAGTAATAATACTTTTCGGATTTATTACTATATCCGTATATATTTGTGAGAAAATCCTATAATTTGACTATAGATATCACGATAAGAGCAGCTCATACCAGCGATTTACCAGAAATTTACGATTTGGTAGTCGCCCTAGCGGTATACGAGAAAGAACCCAACAGTGTTCAGACAACACTTGAGGATTACAAGAGGTTATTTGCTCAGGGGCTATTCGAGGCCCTGGTAGCGGCACATGATGGAAAAATTATAGGGATGGCTTTATACAATATGGCCTTTTCTACTTGGAAGGGCAAAATGTTGTTTCTGGAAGATTTCATCGTGCAGGAGCCTTACCGTAAAACTGGCATCGGCCAGCGACTTTTTGACAAGCTCCTTGAGGTCGCAAAAGCGAAAGGGTGCACCCGACTCCGCTGGATGGTGCTGGATTGGAATGAGCCTGCTATTCGTTTTTATGAGAAGAATAAGGCGGTGTTACATAAAGATTGGTGGATTGGGGATATGGCGCCTTGATAATCATTTGTTTCAAATCTGCCAAATCTGTGTAAACCTGTAGTCCAGCTTGAAGCTAGACTACAGGTTTACAGGTTTGGCTTCATAAAAGTAAATTTATAAACCTGCTCATTCTGCATGATACTACACCAATGCGCATTGGAATCATATACGAATTGATAAGGGCTTCCAGCATCGAAACTTTTATCTGAACAAGTAAAGATCCGATCAAAGATTAAACTTTCATCAGCATCGAAGCGCCTGACCCGGAATGTTTGCATTTCCATACCTGTATATTGATCCAGCGCAAACCATGCTCCAGCACCTACGCCTCCCAGCCATTGGGCTTGAGCAGGTACTTTCCCACGGGGTGGCTCAACTTCAGTCCCGACTTTGGAAACCGGCAGCTTCAAAGTTTGTATCCCCGACTTCCCCAGCAGGCATTTTCTAGTTTCCTTGAATATATCCCCTTCAAAAAGCTTGATTACACCATTATGCACTACCCAAACCGGCTCCTCAGGCATTTTCCCTTTGGCTATATTCCCAAGAGGGGACGTTGTCAACTCCAAAGGATTCTTAAAGCGTGTTTTGATCCTTTTAATAGTAGTACTTGCCTTTATAGCATCGGCAACGAAACGGGAACAATTGGAACCTTTATATACAAAAGGGCCATATGGAATGCCGCCCTTATCATTGAGTTCATTCATGAAACGGTAAGCCAGATCAAAATTAATATGATCAGATAAAGTAGCGAACATCCGGCCTTCCCCGTGTGTTTTCTCGGGATGTTTTTCCAAATACAACAAGATACTCGCGAGATTTGTTAATCGTCCATTTTTATCAAAATCCGCCTCTATATCTAACACCACTTCAGGATCTGTTTTTTCCATTCGCCCCCTTCCCAGCCCCGAAGCAGTAATATACCGACCAAAATCTCCGTAATGAAGCTTCTTCGTATTTTTATTAACCAAGACCATGGCTGCATGGCCCGCACATATCTTACCAGATTGACTTATTCCCGACATTTCAAGCATTCCATTATACCAAGCATTGACGGCTGTTGATACATAGGCATCCGGGAAAGCCAAAACAATAATTGCACTGTCTTTAATTGATTCAAACATGAGACTATCTACCCTATTTGGTGTAAAAAAATCAAAAAAAAAGTTAAAAAAAGTTAAAATTCACCAAATCCATAAAAAAAACATATCATATTATTGAAATTATAAAAAAAAGACATACATTAGTGCCAAGATATTCGTATTATTCAAGAGACAAGTGCTATCCTTATTGATGTTAATAGGTTTTGAACAATCTTTTCTTAAGGCTGTTTTATTTGTGCCCTGACATCTATATAGAGATGGCTTTTGTGCGTTGAATATTTGCCTATAATCAAAAGTATTGTTATTTTTACATTCAAAAAATATATCATACAAGATATTTAAGATATAGTGTTTCATAGTGTGAGGGGTAACCGCTTCGGTGGTTGCTCCTTTTTT
>JAHDGC010000896.1 GCA_020627865.1 Saprospiraceae bacterium
TCCCCACCCGTTGCATGATAAAACTCCACCAACACCAGCGAATCCCGTTGTCGGCAACTCATTGTTGGATCAATATACACCGGTTTGCTTCTCAAGATCAGGTTTTGATGCGGATTACCAGATTCAGCAACTATGTCGTTAATAACCTCACAATGATACCAGCCCGGAGAGCTTACCACCATACTACTATCGCCCGAAGTATTGAAAGAAATTAAACCATTATCTTTATACCATAAATAGATGTGCTCCTCCAGATGGCCACCTATTTTTACATGCAGCGTATCGTAATCCACATAAGTATGCAGGGTATCCTGCGGGGCATAGCGAAAATCACCTGTGGGCAAACCTGCTATACCTTCCAAATCCCCAAAGCGAAATTTATTATTTTGAATAAAAAAGCTATCCAGATGCTCCAGGGCTGATAAGGAAGTCGGCACTGCTCCCCCGATCAAATTGCCGTCAAGGCGCAAACTTTGGAGATAAGTCATATTACCCAAATTTTCTAACAACCAACCTCCGAGATTATTGTTGGATAAATCAATGCCCGTCACGCAGCCCTGTGCATCAAAGCTAAGACCATACCAAGTTTCCAAAGGTTGCTCCAAATCCCAGAGCGTCGTCCAGCCCGGGCCGCCAGTTGATTCGTATAAACCGACCAGTGCGAGCGAATCCTGTTCCCTGCAATAGGCCCTTTCCATGTATTGCAAGGCATTGTATAAATTGAACCGGCCACCCGTTGAAGTTTTGTCTTGCAAATCGGTAACGGGATCGACGGTATGGAGTACGGCATGCTTGATGTCGGCTATTGACTTATGGGGATACATATTCCATAACAAGGCGCAGCCTGCCGCCACGTGTGGAGCCGCCATCGAGGTGCCGCTTTGTTCCCTGTAAAGATTTCCGGGGACACAACTCAGGATATTTTTGCCCGGTGCGCCGAGGTGGACATTGCTTAGACCATAATTGGAATCAAAACTGAGTTCATCATATCTAGTTGTCGCAGCGACGGAAATGATAAAATCAAAATCGTAGGAAGCCGGATAATAATTTTCAACATCGAGGTTGTACCGCTCATTCCCTGCGGCTGCAATGAAGAGGTGATTTTTGCTGGCCGCATATTCCAATGCTGCCTGCATGGTCGAGGAAAAGCCCGTTCCGCCCCAACTGTTGTTGCTGATCGGCATACCATTATCAACGGCATACATCAGGGCATCGGCAGCATCTGCCACCAAGCCGCCCCGATTGTCTCCAATAAATTTAAGAGCTGCCATTTTTGCCTGATGGCAGACACCCGCAATCCCAGTGTTATTATTTCCTGTAGCACCAATGATCCCAGCAACATGGGTACCATGACCACCATAGACATCATCGTGGGGGTTATTATCTTTATTCCGAAAATCCCAACCGACAAAGTCATCCGCATAACCATTGTTATCATTATCTATACCATCCACATCATCGGGATCAAACTGCCAGCGATTGTTAATGGCATCCCATTCGATGACGCGACCATCTCCGTCCTTATCTTCGCCGAGGTTTTGCCAAATGTTATCCACGAGGTCTTCATGTGTCCAGTCGATACCGGAATCAATGACTCCTATAACAATATCTTCACAATTTGTACTAACTCTCCAAGCTTCTGGGGCATCAATATCAGCATCTACTCGTCCGGCAACTTGTCCAGTATTATGTGGCCCCCATTGGTATCTAAACTGGGGATCATTCGGGATAATGTTTTGGGTTCTTACATAGTAATTGGGTTCTACGAAATTGACATCCGGGTGGTTTGTGTATTGTTTTATCAGGTCTTCGATGCAGCCGCTGTCTTCTTCGCAAACTTCCCAGTGTTCGACGTTGAGCTTGTGGTAGGTTTTCAGTTTTGTTGCCTGTAGTTCATTTTGCAGTCGGGCTTTGTCTGTTGTGGTTCGGTTATGTTTGAATTGGATGAGCAATTCGTTTGGGGCATAGTTTTGTTGTGCTATTACTATTGTATACAAAAATAGGGAGAGGAATAGCGTGATAAGCTTGTGTTTGGTAATGAGCATTGTATTATTTTTTATAATGTTAAATTTTCCGTTTCGCTGAAATAAAATTAATGGGGTACTTAACTTGATCAATCTAGTTTTAAAGTCAAGCATTAGTAACAATTTCTATCTTTTCTTACTTTTTCATTTGCAAAAAAGTAAGCAACCTGTCTGTTCCTGCGAACACGCAGGCAGGAATGCTTGTCAAAAAAAACCTGCCTGTTCCTGCGGGACACGCAGGCAGGCTCCCTCCGGTCGGACAGTTTTTTGACGGCCATCGCCACCACGACGTACCTTCGACCGTAATGATATGCCGAAAATCTATTTCCTAGCATTATTTTTTACAATGTTAGCGTTGTTTATCTTATGCACAACAAAGATAATATGAATATTTTTCCTAATTTTACACTTTATCTGTTTTTAAAAATCATATTTAAATTTAAAAAATATTTATAACACATTATATAGCAATAATTTAAACAACAAAATGACACCAAAAAATAATCATACTATTATAGCCATCCTTCGCTCTTTTTCTACGAATGAAATGATCCGGTTTGATCGCTTTGTCCATTCTTCTTATTTTAATACAGATAAAAAAGTTTCCAAACTATTTGAGTTGTTATCCACTAAGGTTGTCGGGAAGTTAACATTTGATGGTCATGTGCAGTACGGTATTTACCATCAACTAATGGGACACAAGATGACCAATAAGGAAGGTAAACTGTCGAGGGATCAAAAACTTTTTTTTAATGCCAAGATCAGCTTACTGGTAAAATTAGCGACACGTTTTATTTGTATCGAACAAATTGATAACATTCCGGCTTGTGAAAGTGAATTGTTATACAAAGGCTTACAGGAAAAGAAATTGCATGG
>JAHDGC010000897.1 GCA_020627865.1 Saprospiraceae bacterium
TGAACTCGTTTCATAAGTTGATTAAATTTTTGATTGTGAATAAAATAAAGGCGAAAGATATAATTTTTTTATTTATTTCAGTAAAAATAAAAAATAAAAATCACATACAAAATTGTTTTAATATTTGTAATATTATAGATTCCTATTTACTTCCCGCCAAGTCCCATTTCCTTCAGAAACGAGGGTCAGGGAGCTATTGACCAGAGAAGTATAAGCGCCCTTGAGTTTAATATAAGCACCATTTAAAACAGTAATCCCCGTATTATTAAACAACAATATGATTATTGTTCCTCTCGGGAAACGGCTATCGCCACTATGGTTAATCCTGTGGATATCAATGGTTGTATTGATTTCAAAAATGTTCCCTTCCTTCGGTAGGGTAATATAACTTGATGTTCCGTTATACGTAACCATACCGTTCGTCAAGGTTCCGGTTATGATTCCTCCGGCCGTGCTGATAGGTTTGGCAGCAAGTTCTGGCCTCGTCATTCCGAAATTCATAGTTGGGCAAGACAGATACACTTCCTGTGCAATACCCGTATTATTATTGATTTCAAATCTTGCATCAAGCGTGGTTGCCATATCAACCCTTCCCGTCATCCCTAAAAATTGCCAAGCACCATCTCCGGGATGGGCCGCAGAACTGATCACCCCCGCCGGAGCATTAGACCGGAGATAAACGATATCAGGCGGCCTTAGCGTAAATACCGAAGTGTAGTTCCTCGAACGAGGCCAGTTCACCCAATTCCTGAATATATCCCACAGCTTGCTCAAGGTTAGCCGTCACACCAGCAGGAACAGTCACCTTTACAACTTTATGCTCTGGGAGTAATGTTGGTTCCATGATCTCGAAAAGGACGCCATTCCCCGTAATGTCCCAAAAAGGAATAGTGGTATCATCCGAACCATAGAAGTTGGCATTCTCATACAGGTTGTGTTGCGCATCCATGTGAAACGTCGCTTTCTGAGAACGGAAAGCTAAATCATTATTGCCCCGATCCCATATTGTCCCGTGTGCGAATAAACCATTCATGTAAGAATTTTCTGTCCCTGCCCAAAAATGCACAACAGGAATATGATCCGGTTGGGTTTGTGCTTCTATTCTGATATCTCGACAAGTAATTTCTCCTTCCTCCACGACAATATGCCCTACCGTACTTTGGTAAGGTTCGAATATTGTCCCATAAAACTGGTTATTATTCCCCCCCGTTACCCGCAAGCAATAATCAAAACCACCTCCGGATATAACACCGTGTTGCCACATATGAGAATTATTAAAAGAGCTATTATCTTCATAAATATGGATACCTGTTTTAGCATTCCGAATACGAATATTTTGAAAACTACCATAGGCCATACCGCCACCATTTTTAGCCTCCAGTTTCAATGCTGTCCCTCCTATAAAATAATGGATCAATACATTAGAGAATAAAACACTTTCTACCGGAATCCCATCAGCCCGGATGTGGATGCCATCTGCGCCCGTACTTCCCTGATTCTTATCATAAACCAGCATATCCTGCATTCCGGAAAAATCTCCAATAAAGCGAACTGCCGCACCACTTCCTTCATAGCGGATAGCAGACCCGTTAAAAGGTGTCCCTAAAGCACTTGCACCAGCTCCTTCTCCGACAAGGACAATACCATCTGGAATAGCAATTGTCGAAGTAATCCGATAATTTCCAGCCGGCACCACGACCCGGCTACCCGTCGGGAATGCGGCTTCAATGGCCATATTAAATGCTTGTGTATCATCCGTTACATCATCCCCAACGGCCCCATAATCTTTGACACATTTCCCCCCGATTGAACAAAAATCTACCCTTCCGGCAGTCTCCGCATACAGGGCTTTCGGTGTAGCCTTCCACGCTTTCGTCTCTACATGTTCGTAATTGGTGCCTCCTGTAAGATCTACCTCAATTTTGGTAAAATAAGATTTACTCCAATCTATACTATTAAAGTTTCCGCTATTCGGTGTGCCCTCCCCAATGTCAAAATCAACATAACCGTAGTAGTCTGATTGTAGGGAATGGGTTTCTATATAAATCGGTGTATTATTGATATTATCTTGGATAATGCCAATTCTAAGACTAATATTTTGGGGTTCTATCTCTATTTGCTTTACAGCATGATAGCGAAAGTTAGATTGCGCCCACAAAAGTGCACTTACTGTTACAAGGATTAGTGTTACAAGTCCTTTTTTCATTTTAATCCGGTTTTTGATAAATTATATAAATGTAATCTGGAACGATTAAAGCATATTTATCTCAGCCTTGCTTCCCTTAATGCATTAGTTTTCAATCTTTTCTCGGCATAAAAGATCATCCTACTACAATATAAAAAGCAAGACAATAAAGCCTACTGTAGAGCAATTGAAGTATGAAGCAGGGATGATTATAATTTATAAAAGCTTGAAATAATTATAAAAAGTAATTTTATAATCCGATTTTTGTTAAAGATAATAAAACATTATCAAAAAAAACACATATAAACATCACTACATATCATGCGTCTAAGCTTAACTCTGTTTTTTATTTGTTTCCTGCTAGTTTTATCCATGACAACGCTACTTAGCCAAAGCCAGCAAAGAAACTCCCAACAAATACTTGACCGTAATTGGCAATTCAGAGAAGTAGGTGGGAAAGATTGGATGTCAATAAAAATTCCTGGCTCCACTCATACAGGCTTATTGGAAAACAACAAAATTGATGATCCTTTCTATCGGGATAACGAGCAAAAGTTACAATGGATCGAAGAAAAGGATTGGGAATTCAAGACTCTTTTTCTTATCACGAAATCTCAATTGGTTGCAGAAGATATAAAATTAACTTTTCATGGATTAGATACTTATGCCGACATTTATGTCAACGGGGAAAAGATGCTTTATGTAAA
>JAHDGC010000898.1 GCA_020627865.1 Saprospiraceae bacterium
CTTCCACTCACCCATCAACATTAATTTTTTTAAGATTATCCAATATCTTTTTATTCAAAACTTTCTCCTCCTTCAGCTGCGCTTCAAGCTCCTTTTGCAAAGCCGTGAACCGTTCCTTAAAATCAAAATCATCCTCCACTTCAGCAAGGCCGACATAGCGACCCGGCGTCAACACGTAATCCAGTTCCTGAACCCTTTCTATCGGAGCCGCCTTGCAAAACCCCTTCACATCCTCATATTGGCCACCCTTGTTTCTCCAATTGTGATAAGTATCCGTAATGGTTTTAATATCTTCGGCAGAAAGTTCGCGCGTACGTCGGTTGATGAGATGCCCCATATTGCGTGCGTCGATAAAAAGAATCTCCTTGCTACGATCCCTGAATTTACCATTAGTTCGGTTCCTACTCATGAACCAAAGCGATGCCGGAATCTGTGTGTTGAGAAATAGCTTGGCGGGTAGGTTGACGACACAATCTATCAAGCCAGCATCAATCAAGGCCTTCCTGATTTCTCCCTCACCCGAAGCCTTGGAAGTCAGTGCGCCTTTGGCCAGTACAAAACCTGCCTGTCCTGTCGGTGCCAGATGATATAAGAAATGTTGAATCCAAGCATAGTTGGCGTTACCTTTTGGCGGCACTCCATATTTCCAGCGGCCATCTTTCTGCAACAAATCACCGCTCCAATCACTGACATTAAAAGGAGGGTTGGCAATGATATAATCTGCCTTCAAATCCTTGTGTGCATTCTTGAGAAAAGAACCCTCGTTGTTCCATTTCACCTGCGAACTATCAATGCCCCGGATGGCCAAATTCATCTTGGCCAATCGCCAGGTCGTTTGGTTGCTCTCCTGTCCGTAGATCGAAATATCACTGATCTTACCCTGATGATCGGCTACAAATTTTTCGGATTGTACGAACATCCCGCCAGAGCCACAGCAAGGATCAAAAACCCTTCCCTTGTACGGTTCTAGCATTTCTACTAACAATTCGACTACGCTTCGGGGCGTGTAGAACTGCCCACCCTTTTTTCCTTCTGCCAATGCAAATTCTCCCAGAAAATATTCGAAGACATGACCCAGCACATCCGCACTTCTGGACTTGGCATCTCCAAGTGCAATATTGCTAATTAAATCAATGAGTCCGCCTAAACTAGCCGGGTCCAGATTCTGTCGGGCATACACTTTAGGCAACACTCCCTTGAGTGAACTGTTTTTCTTTTCGATAACATCCATCGCTTCATCCACCGTTTTTCCAATAGTTGGCTTTTTGGCATGACTCTTTAAAAAATCCCACCGAGCGGAGTGTGGCACAAAGAAAACATTCTCCGCCTTGTACTCATCCACATCTTCGGGATTAGCACCTGCATATTCCCCTTCGCCCGTCTTCAACTTGCTATGCAATTCATCAAAAGCATCCGAGATATACTTCAGGAAAATCAGCCCCAGAATAATATGTTTGTACTCTGCGGCGTCAATATTTTTCCGGAGCTTGTCCGCTGACTTCCAGAGCTGTTTCTCCAAAGGCTCCCCTTCGGTTTTTGCTGTTTTTTTCGTTTTGGCCATAAATGTTTAATTTTTTCTCGCTCAAAGTTAATGGTTAGCTGCGAACTGGCCATTAGCTTTGCAATTACAAAGTCTGTTTTTTTGGATAAACCAGCGTAATATTACGAATTTTATAGGAGATTGGATGCGTTTGTTTGTATTTTTGTCCGTGTAGAGAGCATATCCATTTTGCTAAAATGAAATACCTCAACCCAGAGCATCGGGATATGCCGAATACAAACCGTAGAGACGTCATGCATGGCGTCTCTACGGTTTGTATATCAATAAGGAAAGCTATAAAAGATGAAAAAAATTACCAACCTATTCCTCATCCTGCTATGTGCCTTGAACCTGCAAGGCCAAGTTACGGATTCCTTGAATCAAGATGTTGCCCCGTTGGGTGGACTCAACAATTTGGCGGTACAATATTATGGTATTGAGTTTACAAAAGTGCAAAGACAAACCCTAAAAAATGTTGAAGTTGAATTTATCTTTCAAGTAGATGAGTTCGGCAACCCAACCTTGTCTGAAGTCAATGGTGTTACTGACCTTGCCATTATTGATAGTTTAAAAAACAAGACCAAGGAGATAGGACTGTTTAAACCCAGCATCAGAAACGGGAAGCCAGTACCTGCCATTTATTTTATGCAATTAATCTTCCCGACCTACCAGATGACAAAAAGGAGGTATGGGTTTTTGCAAGGGCAGGCTTATAACGAGGCAAAGCTGGAAGATTTTGAGTACTTGCATGAATCGCCCCAGCGGTTTGATATGCTTGTCGGTCTCGTTGCGAATCAATTTGTGGGAAAGCCTGCCAACCATCTAGGACTGGGAGGCGGTATGAAAATAGAATTTACGGGTACGGATAAAAGACAGATTTTATATGGTTTAAATATGAGTTTTTATGCGAACAATTTAAAAATGGAATATCCGGTCAATTCGACGAGGGAGCAGTTATCGTCACCAACGTCACTTTTAGTCGGTGCCATTATCGGGAAGTGGTTCAAAAAATTTAATGTGCAAGCCGAGTTCAATATAGCTGTTCAGAATGTCTCTGAAAAAATAGGAGAAACCGATCCCGATTGGATACAACTAGATGGATGGAGTCCGGGGCTTGTTATAAATTATCCAATTTCACTCGGAGCAGGAAATCCTAGGTATTATTATGGCCAACCACATTTGTTGCGTAATCATATCAATCTCCATTTGGGCATCCGGCCGATCTTCCTTTCTATAAAAGAAGCTACAGGAGTAATGTTAGAATTAGGTGTTTGCTACCGGATGACTGCGCGTGGTGTCAAGTCCTATAAATTAAAGGACGAGTTTTTACAG
>JAHDGC010000899.1 GCA_020627865.1 Saprospiraceae bacterium
ACAACCCGCCCCAATCAATATTTCAATCGTCGTTGATAGCGGCACTTCAAAGCCAGCATCCAACAATATGCTTTCGGCAGCATCAAATATCACATCCGACGATGCTTCGACAGTCCCGTTGCTGTAAATAGTTTGCCCGGCGATATAGCTTCCTGATGGAATGGTTCCTAATATGTCTAAATGATTCGGGCAGGATTCAATGACCCCGTTTGAAATACAAAATCCGATATTGAAATGATAGTTCCTATTCAGGTTTAATACACCGGCTCCATTGGAAAGCGAAAACCCTTCTATGGTCGCACCAGATAGGATCGTGGTAATGCTACTCGTATACCAAATCTCATCTGGCGCATTGCTATCATACACGATTACGGAACCGATACCCGTACCTGTTCCGTCTGCATTCGCATCCAGAAATCCAATGGCAATAGTTTCTAAATTTTCAAGGACGATGCTTGTTCCACCGTTTTCAAATTCGAATGTATTTTCCCCAACATTGTACTCGGCAGCCGTCCGGGTCGTGCCTGCTTTTAATACCGTAAAATCATTATCCCCATTTACTTTGACAATAATCGGGGTTACGGGATTGCTTTGTTGGTGTGCATAAAAACTAAAGTCATCTAAAAATATCGTTTGTGGCTCACCGGAAACATTGGTGTAAATATCCGTCTCGTTGATGACCGTATTACTGGTAAAACCATCGGGCGTTCCATCACTTGTAGTTCCATTGCCCAATGCATGTCCCAGATTTCCATTGACACTAAATTCAATATTGAAATGATACGATCTGTTCAGCGTTAAAAAGATAGTTTCCGCTGCTACAGGAGCTTCTCCTTCTGTAACACTTCCGGCTTGCCCACCATTTGTCCCCGCAAACCAAATTTCATTGAATGCATTTACATAACTAATAACAGCCCCCATTCCATCTCCGGAACCATCCGCGTATGCATCCATAAAACCGACAGCAATGGTTTCCCCAGGTTCTAGCGTTATAGTTGCGCCCTCTGTTTTGAAGACAAAAGTATTTTCACCAACATCATATGCTACTGGCGTCCTGCTTGTCCCAATGGATAGCACCGTGAAATCATTATCCCCATTTACTTTCACGACGAAAGGTGTAACCGGATCGGCTTCTTGTGCAGCCGTAAAATTAAAGCGATCAATAGATAGGATTTGCGGGCAACCCGTCGTATTGGTATACGTTTTACTTTCATCAATAATCATGTGAAAAGTCCAGCCATCTATCGCACCATTTCCTAATGAATTGCCTAGATCAAAACCAGCATAAGGATCAGCTTGCAACATTTCTTCTACGTCAATACAGTAATCCTCTACTTCTCCATATTGGGCATTATTATTATCACAAGATTCCGGTACAAAACCGTAATGCATAGCGACTCGCATTCTGGTGCTGCCTACTTTGGCATCTAGTGGAATCGTAACATTGCCACCCACCGGATTGGCAGATGGCCCAGATTCAAAAATCAACTCGCCTTGGTCATCAAAATCGCCATCTTGGTCGTAGTCGATCCATGCACGGAAGAAAACCTCTGCACTACCATTCAGGAATCCCGGCGTCAGAGAAAGGTCATAAGGAAATCCTTGAGCAATGATTGTACTGCTTTCGTCAGACATTCCGTAGCCACCATCTGAACCCGACAAATTATCCAACTCATTAAAACTAACCCGAGCGATCCATTCCCTACTGGCATCTAGTGTCGGTGTACAATAGGTCTGCCCTGTGCAAGAACCATTAGGGGTGATGATTTCAATTTCATGCCTACCTGCCGGAACAACAACATCCCTAAAGCCAGCATTGTTCCCCACTATTTGTGCAGGCATTCCGTTAATGAATACATCTTGTATTAATGGATGTTTAAGCCTGATGGTTGTACCGGGTGAATTTATCAAACCAGTGGTGCCTGCCATATGGATACTCACCGGATCATCTGCGGTAAACCCATGGGCATTATTATGGGATAAAAAACGAGTCGATTGGATGGCGAGATAATCGGTATTGATGCTGTAGTTTTCCCGATAGACAAGACCTGCTCCGGTGAAGCACATATTCCCTTGCCAGATCGTCCCCCCATGCTTGGGCTGAATGACGTAATCAACAATATCGGCCGTATGATCTATCCTTAGACCAGAGTAGCTCGTAGTCTCTTCCAGTTTTGCAATGGAAGGGGCAATGTGGATACTATCTTCGGGAAAAAATACGGTTGTCGCATGTACTTTGTTATTAACTGGGATATACTCGGCCTCAATTCCTGCTGTTGGTACATCCACATAGCCCTTGTAGCTTTCACGAATGACAACATTGGAAGCTGCTGTGGCAAAGTGAATTTTCACTTTTTCTGTGCCATCCGTATTTTTATTGTTAACATGTGCGTCAATTGGAGCATCATAGGCTTCTCCTGCAAGTATGGTATCTAGAGATGTCAATTGGGTATTCGGTTGAAAAATGATTCTGGCTTTGTTGGCGCCACCTGTAATTTCAACTTCATCAAAAACAACAAAATAAGCATGCACATCGTCAGAGGCATCCGCTTTCGACAAGACCAATGTCCGCTCATGGGTAGCACCATCAATACTGGCACCGCTGCGTGTAGTGCCAAACTCCATTTCCCTACCAACTAAGCCATCGGATAAACCGCCACCATCTTGCACAATGTGCCGAGTTTGGTCATCTAATAGCACTACATTTTGCCACTGCGCATGATAATAGGCTTCTCCGGCAGGGAGATTAGATGCAGCATAGGTACCGCCTGAGTTTACGATCATTTGTTGGCCATAGGCAGAAAGACATAATGAATTGGCATCTTCATTTTGATGCTCCGTACGATCAACCGTTGAAGTATCCGGTT
>JAHDGC010000900.1 GCA_020627865.1 Saprospiraceae bacterium
AAGTAATTATTTTTAACGACTAGTTTTTCGTGTAAAAAAATCGTATTTTTGAAACTTAGAGTATTTTAACAAACAAAAGTTTCATCAGAAAATTGCAATCCAAAATGACAGTACATCCACCCATAAAAAGATTAATTAACGTTGAGGAATACTACCGCATGGCAGAGGTAGGTATTCTAAAACCTAATGATAAGGTGGAATTGATTAATGGAGAGATATACACTAAGCATCCCCCTACAAAAAGATTAATTAACGTTGAGGAATACTACCGCATGGCAGAGGTAGGTATCTTGAAACCCGATGATAAGGTGGAATTGATTAATGGAAAAATATATACGATGAGTCCCATAAATGCCAGACACGCTGCTTGTGTTAAAATGATCAATGCTTTATTTTCTAAATTACTGGGTTCACATGCTATTGTCGGGGTTCAAGATCCGATTCAGCTTAATGCATACTTAGAGCCAGAACCAGATATTGCCTTACTCAAACCTTCCTCCCATTTTTATGCTAAGCACCACCCTACTCCGGAGGATATATTCTTCCTTGTTGAGGTTGCATTTAGCAGTGCTACATTTGATCGTACCGAAAAGTTAACGACTTATGCTACTGCTGGTATCCCAGAATATTGGCTTATTGATTTAAATTTAGATCAGTTGGAAATTTACAAATCTCCTTCAGGAAACAAGTATGAAAAGGTTCAAATCCTAAACAAAGATCAAGTGGTACATTTAGAAAAGTTCAAAGTAGATATTAAAGTAGAGCGTTTGATCCCACCAAATTAACTTTATGAAATTTAGGGCATAACTTAAGCATCACGACCTTATATGATTTTGTTTTTTTTGTAAAAAAGGATATTTTGCAAAAAATTAAACATCGTTCAATACACATACTATGACCGGAATTGAAAAATCACTCACCGAGCTTGTCAAAAATATTGAAGGCAGCGGCTCCTTTGTAATGTCCGATGAGAAAAAATTCGTACCACCGGGGTTAGTTATCGCAGGACTTGGAGCAGTAGGGCTTCCCATAATTCCAACGCAGGCCAAAGCCATGATTGCAGCTGCCCATAAGGCTCCTTTTGGAAAAGGTACCGAAACCATCATGGATACGAATGTCCGCAGTGCTTGGGAAATAGATGCCAACCAGTTGTCTTTTGAAAATAAAGCATGGAAAGGTTTTCTCGAAAAGGTTGTAAAAAAAGTAAAAAAGGAACTTGGTCTTAGCCAGAAAATTTCCGCCAATTTATATAAATTACTCATTTACGAAAAAGGAGATTTCTTCCTCCCGCACAAAGATTCCGAAAAGGAAAAAGGGATGTTTGGCACACTGATTATCGGGCTACCTTCCAAGCATACCGGAGGTAAATTGTTAATCAGATTTGATGGCAGGGAAGAAACCGTAGACTTTTCCCAAACCAACAATTATAAAATACCGTATACGGCCTTCTTTGCCGATTGTGAACATGAGATCAAGCCCATTACTTCAGGCTACCGTGTTTGTCTGGTTTATAATTTGGTACAAAACAACAAATCGTCCAAGATAGCGAGTACCATGTTGAGTAATCATTCAGATGAGATTAGTGAACTATTAAAAAACTGGGAAGCTGATTTTAAAAATAAACCCAAGGCAATATTGCTTGAGCATCAATACACACCGACAAATTTTTCATTGAGCAGTTTAAAACATCATGACAAGCCGCGCGCAATGGTCTTGTTGGATGCCGCTCAAAAAGCGGGGTATTTTGCCAAACTGGGATTGGTTACCAGTTACATTATGGGTAGTTCTTTTGATGATGATGACTACTACAGTTATCGCCGTCGCCGTAGGTATTGGGAGGACGACCATGAAGAAGAGTCATCAAAAGAAAGAACAATGGATGATGTGTACGAGAGCTATACTCAAATCAAACATTGGGCAACGGATAGTGATGCAACACTGGGAGAATTATCTATTGAAGAAAATGATATCCTTTCTGAGTTCACCTTAGGAGAAGGGAAACCTACCGAACAGGAATACGAAGGATACACCGGAAACGCAGGGATGACCTTGGAATACTGGTATCATTATGGCGCCGTGATTTTATGGCCACGAAGTATACATGCCGATTTTATAAAAGAAAACAGCACAAAAGTAAGGTTGCAATGGCTTAGTTATTATCTAAAATATTGGAACAATAAAACATTGCAATCCCAACATTATGCAAAACAAATTACGACGGGATTCACTACAGATGATTTTTCCAAAATAAAAAACAACGGCTGCGATTATAGTCCTGTTGCAACAGCCTTATCAAAATTCAAGGATGAGCAGTTCGCCCAAAAAGATGCCAAAGATTTGCTAGTTGCAGCTTTCGATAGGATTTCGGTGAAGAGCTGGAAGAACCTGAGAAAGGCATATCCTCCCCAAACTTTTCTAGCTATTTTTGAAGCTGCTGCCACTTCCGGTAAAATTTTCGTGGTGCATCATTTCTTGGAAATTTTAATTGCATCCATATCAAAAGCCGATGCCCCAGATGATTTTGTCACACATTTTATACAAAAATTACCTACCCTTTTGAAGAAAACCAAGCTTCATCTTCTTAAGGAGTCTGATTATTACTATGAACCTTTTAAAAGAAAACTAAATCGAGAGCAAGCCATTAAGGCGATTATTGAACAAGTACTACAACTTAGTCTATATCAAGCATCGGATAAAAAATGGCAGGATGAAACGTTGAAAAGTATTACAAAATCCTTGCCTCGACCTTTCGTAAATGACTTATTGGGCAAGATTTTAGTACAAAGAAAACACAAGGATAATCCATTAGCCAAAGATTTATTTCTTGCTTGCCAACAAGATTTAATTAAAAGAACAAAA
>JAHDGC010000040.1 GCA_020627865.1 Saprospiraceae bacterium
AGGGAACCCAAGAAAAAGTCCAAGCTGCTAGAAATTTAAAGGGACTCCTATCTCGGAAGGCTTCTTTCACTATGTTATGTCGCTCCATTCCTGCTGTTAGGCAAGTAGTACCCAAGTCTTTTCTGGATTAAGACTTTTTTGCTAAGGAATTTCAAAAATATAATCCCCAATTCCCCATTTGTTTTAAAAAAGACATTATCTTTTCGCCAAAAAGATGCCTTATGCAAACAGATATTAAACTAGAACAAAGTATTTGGGCAAACCCATCAAACCCCAATATTGTACAGATTGTAGACCAAAGATATTTACCCCACCAAATCGTTATTGAAGACCTGACTACCGTAGCGCAAGCGGCAACAGCCATCCGAGATATGCATGTTCGGGGTGCTCCGCTTATTGGAGTAACCGCTGCCTTCGGGATATACCTCGCCTTAAAGAATACCCAACCAGAAAATTGGGAACAGGATTTAAAAGAAGCGACAAAGCTTTTATTGGCTACCCGGCCAACGGCCGTAAATTTATCTTGGGCAGTTAACGAGCAACTAAAAACTATTGCTACGGCTACTACATTAGCAGAGAAAATAGAACTGGCTTACCAAAATGCAGGTAAGCTCATGGCAGATAGTATTGATCGTTGCAAAGCCATTGGGGAATTTGGCCTTGAAAAAATAAAAGCCTTACAAAAAGAGACTGGCAAATCCAGACTTAATATCCTCACCCATTGTAATGCCGGCTGGCTGGCCTGTATCCAGCATGGTACTGCAACGGCTCCCATGTATGAGGCACATCGGGCAGGGCTAGACATCCATGTTTGGGTAGATGAAACCCGTCCCCGAAATCAAGGGGCAAGGCTTACCGCTTGGGAGCTAGGGCAAGCCGGAATTCCACACACCGTTATTACAGATAATGCAGGTGGGCATTTGATGCAACATGGCATGGTGGATATGGTAATCGTGGGCTGTGATCGTTGTAGCAGGAGGGGAGACGTGGCCAATAAAATTGGAACCTACCTCAAAGCATTGGCCGCCAAAGACAACAAGGTTCCTTTCTATGTCGCCTTACCTTCTAGCTCCGTAGATTGGAGTATTTCGGATGGCTTAAAGGAGATTCCGATAGAGCAAAGATCGGGTAGGGAAGTGAGTCAAATTGTAGGATGGGATGGCGATAAAGTTAGTGAGGTACGCTTAGTCCCTGAAGGTGCCCAAGTCGCAAATTATGCTTTCGATGTTACGCCTGCTCATTTGATCACGGGTTTGATTATGGAAAGGGGAATTTGTGCCGCTGATGAAAATGCAATGTTGGAATTATTCCCAGAGCAATGTTGAGGGACGAGGGGTATATCAAGTACAATTGCCTCTGGACAGAAACGGCAGCTATAAAAGTAGCGGAAGTTTCCGGATTAAATGTTTGGCGAAAAAAACTTTTTCAACAAGGTCTGCTCGGTGTTTATCCGGATGGGATTTCCTTCGGTAATGTTAGTGTAAGAAAAGATGAAAAGCAGTTTATCATTACGGCTTCTCAAACGGGTAAGTTGGCTGTCTTAAATGAAAATCATTTTTCGCTCGTGACAGACTTTGACCTGAAAGGAAATAACCTGACTTGCTCTGGAGCGATGCGTGCCTCATCGGAGTCCTTAAGCCATGCGGCCGTTTATACAACATTGCCAAACATCAATGCAGTCTTCCACGTGCATCATGCTGCTTTATGGCAACAATATTTGCACAAGCTTCCAACAACAGATGTGCAGGCTGCTTACGGTACCCCAGAAATGGCTTTTGAGATACAGCGAATCGTTAAAAATCAGGAGGAAAAGCATGCGGGGATACTGTTTATGGCTGGACATGAAGAAGGGATTATCAGCTATGGAGAAACATTGGATATGGCAGGAAATATGTTGTTAAAAATTTTGTAATATTAAATCTTGTTAATTCTTTATCTTCAAAGCTAACTGGTAGCTTTGAAACAATACATTCACCTAATATGAATTTTATAAAAACAACTATTTTGTTTTCCTTTTTGCTTTTCTTTTTAGCTTGCAATTCGGACGGAGATCAACCTAAAAATAATGAAGGTAGAAAAGTCTTTCACTACAATCAAATTATTCCTATAAGCTCATTGGATCCGGCTTTTGCTAGAACCCAAAACAATATCTGGGCTGTAGATCATCTTTATAATGGATTGGTACAATTGAATGATGCATTAGAGGTTAAGCCAGACCTAGCCACTTCATGGGAAATTTCAGATGACGGATTGGAATATCGTTTTCAATTGCGGGATGATGTTTTCTTCCACGATGATCCTTGTTTTCCAGAAGGGAAAGGGCGAAAAATTACCGCACAAGATGTGGTCTATAGTTTTAATCGGATTATTGACCAGCAGATAAATTCTCCAGGAAGTTGGATATTTAAAGGAAAAATTAGAGCGGAACAACCCTTCGAAGCTCGAAGTGAAAAAGAGTTTGTTTTGCATTTAAAAAAAGCATTTCGCCCAATGCTTGGAATTTTAACGATGCAGTATTGTTCCGTTTTACCTAAAGAAGCCGTTGCCCATTATGGTAAAGAATTTAGGAGTCATCCGGTTGGAAGTGGGCCGTTTAAATTTAAAAAATGGTTAGAAAATCAGTCGCTTTTTCTGGTTAAAAATGAAAAGTATTTTGAAAAAGAAGGCGGTGCACAATTGCCGTATCTTGATGGCATCAGGGTCAGTTTCATGACAGATAGAAAAACGGCTTACCTCGAAATGTTGAATGGCAAACTGGATTTCATGTCTGGGTTGGAATCTTCGGTCATCAATGAATTATTGGACAAGGAAGGTGCTTTGAAGGCAGATAAAAAAGAAAAACTCAAATTTTATAAATCTCCTTACTTGAATATGGAATATCTGGGCATTAACCTTGAGGCTGACAAAAGTTCTGCTCTCCAAAAGAAAAAGGTGAGGCAAGCATTGAATTACGGTTTTGACCGGGCGAAGATGATGAAAGCCTTGCGGAATAACGTCGGCAAACCTGCCAATTCTGGTTTTACCCCGCGCGGTTTGCCTTCTTTTGATGCAGCCAAAGTGCCCGGTTATACTTTTGATCCCGACAAGGCTCGTGGACTCTTGGCGGAAGCTGGTTATCCTAATGGAAAGGGTTTCCCTGAAATTAGCCTCATGACGAATAAAGATTATTTGGACTTGTGTACCTTCATAACACGGCAATGGCAGGATTTAGGAATTGATGTAAAGATAGAAGTGGTAGAATCAGCAACCTTGAGACAACGGATGCGCACAAAAACAGCTCACTTTTTCCGAGGCTCCTGGATCGCAGACTATCCAGATGCGGAAAGCTTCTTCACCATGTTTTACAGCCAAAATCCACCACCACCGAACTATACTCGTTTTAAAAATGATCAATTCGATAAATTGTATGAAAAAGCTTTGCTAGAGAATGACGATATAAAAAGAAATGCATTATATCATGAAATGGAAAGCATTCTAATTGATGAAGCGCCAGTTATTTTCTTATTCTACGATGAAACCGCGTTATTCTCCGGAAAAAATATAAGCGGCGTCAGTAAAAATGCAATCAACCTCCTAGATGTTAAGCGAATTAAGAAACAGTAGGCGGGTTTAAAAAAAAGCCACAATCCATAATAGATTGTGGCTTTTTTATATTGTGAAACTTAATTTGAAAGTTTATACGTTAATTTTAGTTAACGCCTAAAGCTTTCAAAGTTTCCAGATTCAAGTTTCCGATAGGAAGACCTTTATCTGTCTGAAATTGCTTAAGTGCAGTCTGAGTTTTGATACCCATTACACCATCCGCAGGACCAGGGCTATATCCCATTTTAGCCAAAGCTTCTTGTACTCTTCTAACCTTAGAGTTAGTCGTTTTTTCAGCACAAAGAATCTCTGTCCAAATAGTATAACCACCTTTAGAAACCAGTCTTCTTTCCTTGATGTCTGTATAGACAGCAGGGATAGTAGTTTCACGAGTAGATTCAGGAGAAACCAATACTTTTTTCGTAACTGTTTTGTATTGAGCTGGTACAGGAATTTCTTCAACACGAGCAGGCTGATCAATTACTCTCTTAGATACAGTTTTGTACTTAGCAGGAGTAACGTCTTGTGTCGTAGATGCAGGCTGAACCAATACCTGATACTTTTCAGTACGGTATTTTGCCGGAATTTTTTCGTAACAAGCTACGTAACAATCATCAGGATTTTGAGAAAAGCAGTTTGGAGACTTTCTTTTTCTTACCCATTGACCTCTTTCCGGAGTTTCAAGAACTTGACGAGTTTTGGTTTCGTACTTAGCCGGAAGAGTTCTGATCTTTGTTTTTTCCGGTTCTACCATTACCTGCTCCGTGATTGTTTTAAATGTAGCAGGAATAGTTTTGTACTTGGTGTATCCTTCTTTTGCCAAAACTTGCTCTGTAACAGTTTCATAAACAGCAGGGACTTTTTCCAATTTGGTAGAAGCCTCTTTTTTTACTTTTTGTACAGATACGGTTTCGTAAACATCGGGTACTTTACATTTAGCATAACATTTACCGAACTCATTTGTTGGTGGTAAATCATCGAAGGGTATATCAGAACCCTGCGCAATTGCGAATGAAAAAGAAAATGAGAGGAATAATGCTAAAAGATAATTAAGCTGGATTCTCATAATTTATGCAATCATTTTTTAGTTAGAAAATAGAAATACATTATCAAAAATTATGACGCAATTGAATCCGTGTACGTCACAATAATATTTGGTTTGAATGGCAGAAAAAGTTAAAAAAGAAAACTTAATTTTATTTTTAATTTTTCAAGCGGCAAAGGTAATTATTTTTCCTTTATAAAAAAATAAATTGAAGACAGGCTTGGCAGAAAAATCAGAAAGCTGTATTTATTTGCATGCCATTAAATTCTTAGACGCGAAAGTACATAAAAACGTTGCATTATAAAATAGTTTGGCATTATTTTCATAATACTTTTTTTTTCAACACCGAAAAATCATTACGAATAGTATATGGGAATATTTTGATCTCGACCTTTTGTGTGTTTTATTGTTATATATTATAAAATAAATTTTAAAGATTAGGATCAGCACTGAGATTTACATCTCCGACTTTTATAGCTACAAAGTTTACATCTTGGGCATTGGTCAAATTGGTCAAACTAACACTTGGTGGATCAAATTTCCAGCTTTGTCCGCTAGGAAATGTGGTATTAATACCCAATATAACGCGTCGGATATGTACAAGATCGAGTGTGGTTACTGTTCCGGAGTTGTCAACATCGGCGGCACTTAAAAGATAAGGATCATCAAGCGGGGTTATAGCGAGGATGTGTTGGGTAATCAAAACCATGTCAAATGTAGTCACCCCATTTAACGGATTATCATTTTTTACAGGCATAATAGTAATATTGCTTCCTGCGTCGAGTGCATCTAGGGAAAATCCGTTCCCATTATAAGGTATGGTAGTGCCATTCCCAGTTTGTAATATAACATTAGATAGGGCTGTGCCATCAGAAAGGGTGATATTCCCTGATATGCTCACAGTGGATTGTGGACGTTGTGCGCCAGTTTGTTCAATAGCTAGAACAAGGGAATCTACAGTAGCTGAGGCATTACCGCCCCTAGGATCCCAAGTCATGGTGCCATCCGGGGCAATGACGGCAAAACTCGGGGTACCGATAAAAGTTCCGAATGTGCCGTCAATATAAGGTGCGGCTGCTTCTACGCTTCCACCATCGTTCCCGGCTCCGGGCCAAGTAGAACCAAAGTTTTCCTTGAAGATATTCACATCATTATTGTCATCAAAAGAATAGATGGCAAGGCTGATAAATTCAAGATCATGCTGACCGGCTCCCCATTCTTGATAGAGATTTTCTATCGTTGGGGTAATGCTTTGGCAGGGAGGGCAAGTGGTAAAGAAGAATTTCAGAACAACGGTTTGCCCATTGTTGAGGTAATCGGTGTAAAGATTTTTAGTCGCTCCATCAGAAAGGGTTAAGGTAAAATCAGGGGCATTTTGGGCGGATAGATTGATCAAAAGCGAGGTAAGTACGAGAGAGAACAAATACTTCATGTTCAGGAATTAAATGGAATATATATAATATTAGTAAATATAGTGATTTGTAGGGCGTTTGCAATGTTTTTCGTGAAAAAACGAGGAAAGGGCTGTTACTTTATGCTAAAAAAGGGCAGATTCGCTAAATAAACACCTGATTTGTATATATTAATTCCGTTCAGATACTATTTTTGTGCAACTTTTGGGAAAGCAGAAATGTTGGAATTTATACTTGAAAAGTTTGGGGTTTGTGCCATAATTGTTACTTTTAATATTGTTATATATATGCAGCAGGTCATATTTCAGGATTTAGGAAAGATCAGATATAAGAAAGCTTGGGATATTCAAACAATCCTCCATAAAAATCTGGTAGATCAGAAACTTGAAGCGAGAAAGTCCGGTTTAAAGAATGGAGTGCAGCAACAGGCGCATCATTTTTTGTTTTGTGAACACCATTCTGTATATACTTTGGGTAAAAGTGGCTCTTTAGATCACCTTTTGCTGAATGAAGAAGAACTGCAAACGCAGGATATAGATTTTTATAAGATAAACAGGGGTGGGGATATAACCTATCATGGCCCTGGGCAAGTTGTGGGCTATCCTATTTTCGACCTAGATTGCTTTTTTACGGATGTACATAAATATGTCCGGTATCTGGAGGAGGCCGTAATTCGGGTGCTGAAAGATTATAGTGTGGCCGGCATACGATTAAAGGGATATACAGGCGTATGGATAGATGATGGCGAAGGGCCAAAACGGAAAATCTGTGCCATTGGGGTTCACTTGAGTCGTTGGGTAAGCATGCATGGTTTTGCATTTAATGTGAATACAGATTTGGGGTATTTTTCCAAGATTATTCCATGTGGCATAGAAGACAATAATAAAACGGTTACTTCACTGGAACATGAAATTGGTGGAATAGTAGATATGGAGGAAATAAAGCAGAAATTGAAATATCATTTTGCTGAATTATTTGGATTTCAATTTGTAGACAAGTAATATATTTATATTAATTATGAAAAAAGATATTCCTAAGCATAAAGTAGAAGATGTGGCAATAGCTATAGTACCGAGAGATGAAACTGCTGTGGATGAAGAACTATGGGATACTTATGTCATTAACTTGAAAGAAGAGCCGATCCACAATATTTTGATCAATTCGAGGGGGTATGGAGAAATTGCTGGAGAGCAAAAAAAGACAACTATTTTACGGCATTATTTTGAAAAGATCGGCCCCTTGCAGATCGTTAAAATTGAACCGATACAAGCTGTGCTCTTTGATTTGACCAACGAGTATTGGGTTTCTTTTAATTATGATGGCTACATGTATGACAAGAAATATGTTTTTGTACAGGGAAGCATCTCTACTTTCAATTTCACTCCAATTCCTTTTCTGGATAAGAAAGGGGTTATGATTCGCTAAAATATTATATGAGTAATTTAACTGAAAAATCCGAGGCAAAAAAAATTGCAGACTCCAAGACCATCATGACGGAAATGATCATGCCCAATGATACCAATCCGATAGGGAATCTGATGGGTGGAAATTTATTGCGTTGGATGGACATCGCCGGAGGTATTTGTGCCGGAAAACACTGTGAATCCCATGTCGTAACGGCATCCGTCGATCATGTTTCTTTTCAGAAACCGATTCGACTAGGCGATGTGATTACCATAAAGGCCGTTGTTTCTAGAGCATTCAACACTTCTGTCGAAGTGTATGTTGAAGTTTTTGCAGCTAATGTAAAGGGGAAAGACAACCGGAGGTGTAATCATGCCTATTTTACCTTTGTTGGTATAGATGATGAAACAAAGAAGCCTTGTCAGGTACCGCCTGTATTGGCCTTGACCAGAGAAGAACAACAATTATATGATGGGGCATTACGTAGAAGAGAACTTCGCCTTTTGCTAAGCGGAAGAATTAAACCGGAAAATGCAAAGGAAATCAAGGCTTTTTTTATGAACTAAGCCTGTCCATCGACTTTTTATTATCTTTGCCCGTATATTGATTTGAATAGAAAACCGTAGAAACGCGATGCATTGCGTTTCTACGGTTTTCTATTCGGCATACCCCGATGTGCTGCGTCGGGGTATTTTATTAAAGTATATCATATATGAGTTTTATTGTAAAAATATTGGGCCTACTCCTTTGCTGCTGCTCCCTCCAGAGCTATGCACAAATCTCCGGTACTATCACCGATACCAATGGCGAGCCGCTTGCATTCGCCAGTATTTACATTGAAGGCACCAGTACCGGCACCAGCTCGAATATCGAAGGTATATACCAGATCACGCCCGATTCCGGAATCCTTACCTTGGTATACCAATACGTCGGTTACAAAACCCATAAGGAACAAATTAATTACCAAGGAAACCCAAAGACCCTAGATGTCCAGCTGAAGGAAGAGTCCGTTACCCTAGGCGAAATTGTCGTAAAAGCCAATGCAGAAGATCCTGCTTATCCGATTATCCGGAAGGCTATGGCCAAACGAAAGTTTTACCTCAACCAAACCGAGGCATACAGTTGTGATGTTTACATCAAGGGCACCCAAAAATTATTGAATGCACCGGAAACCATATTAGGCCAAGAGCTGGGAGACCTAGGTGGCATTCTGGATAGCACTCGCCAAGGTATTGTCTACCTATCCGAATCCGAATCGAAACTTTATTACCAAAAACCAAATTCCAAAAAGGAAGTGATGGTTTCTTCCAAAGTTGCAGGGGACGATAATGGTTTCAGCTTCAACCAAGCATCCTTGATGGATTTTAATTTCTATGAAAACTCGGTGGAGATTGACAGGCCGATTATTTCCCCAATTGGCAACAATGCTTTTTTGTTTTACAAATACCAACTGGCCGGAAGTTATTTTGATGAAAATGGTTTCTTGGTGTATAAAATAAAATTGATTCCGAAAGGAAAAGAAGAACCTGCCTTTGGCGGTTACATTTATATTGTTGACGAATTGTGGAACATCCACAGTACTGACTTTTATATTTCCGGTTCGGCCATCAAGCAACCTATTCTGGATACGCTTTGTATTCGACAGTTACATATTCCACTAGCTACAAATGACCAATGGTGTTTGTTCTCACAAAGTATTGACATTCGGTTTGGAGCACTGGGTTTTGAAGTCGATGGCAACTTCACGGGAGTTTTTTCAAACTATAATTTTGATCCAATTTTCGAGAAAGATTTTTTCAGCAATGAAGTATTTAAAGTGGAGGACTTGGCCAACGAAAAAGATCAAATCTATTGGGATAGTATCCGCCCCATATTATTGACCTTGGAAGAGAAAGAAGATTATGTGAAAAAAGATAGCCTTTCTGAGTTATGGAAATCAAAGGTGTTTTTGGATTCTATCGACCGAGAAAATAACAAGTTTAAAATTGCGAACTTATTGTTGGGGTATAGTTACAATCGTTCTTACAAAAAACAATATTACACTCTCTCTTCTCCTTTGTCTACGATTCAATTCGATCCTTATCGAGGTTTCTATGGTGCCTTGAAGTTTGGTTTTCAGAAAGATTTTGATGATGAAAATATTCGCTGGATATTGGTGGAACCCAAGTTCAGTTATGGCCTAGCCGAAAAAAGACTTCGGGTATCTGCCGAGGGTACTTTTAGTTTGGAGAAAGTACATTTTAGTAAAATTCGTCTGCGTGGTGGTCGGGTCGCGACACAGTTTGATGAAACGAATCCCTTATCTAGAACTGTCAATACCTTTTATGCACTTTACGGCAAGCTAAATCTAATGCGGCTGTATGAAAAGGACTTTGTCGCTGCAAGTTTTGAACGAGAGTTGTTTAATGGTTTTTTTATGGAAACGGATTTGGAATACGCAACAAGGCGTGCACTGGGCTTGAGTACGCATTTCAGTTTCTGGAAAAAAGATGAGTTTTACGGCGATGATTTCCCTGATTTTGAAAAACATCGTGCTTTAATTGGAACAGTAAGGTTGCGGATAAGGCTTGGGCAAAAATATTTGAGTTATCCGAAGCGGAAGTTTATCAGTGGATCAAAATATCCTGATTTTTTGATCCGCTATAAAAAAGGAATTTCGTTATTCGATGATAGCCCTGATTTTGATTTGTTGTCTCTTGGAATCAAGGGCGATTATCAACTGGGTTTTTTCGGAAGAACAGAATTTCGCCTAGAGGCTGGACAATTTCTGAACAGTGAAAATGTTTATTTTATGGACAGAAAACATTTTCATGGAAACCGAACCATTTCTGTACCGCCGGATCAATTTCTGAATCGTTTTCTAGCATTGCCTTATTATGATTACAGCACCACAAAACCTCATTTTCAGGCACATTTTTATCATCATTTCCAAGGATTACTGACGGATCGAATTCCGCTGGTCAAGCGAATGAATATTATGTTTGTGTTTGGAAGTAAATGGTTATTCCTAGGAGAAGAATCGCCATATACAGAATACTCGCTAGGCATAGACAACTTGGGTTTCGGTGCTTTTCGCTTGTTTCGATTAGAGTTTATTACAGCCTTCAAAGCTTGGAGTTATGAAGATTTTCGTGTGGTATTAGGAACCAAGTTATAATAAAATTGAAAATAGCGTTAAATTACAATAAAGTTGAACATTACATACAAAAAAAGAAATCTGATACGTTATGGAAATAAAAAACATATGCATCCGATAATCACCATTCTCTTTATTTGTTGTAGTTTTTGTGCATCCTTTGGACAAACGACCTTGCCGAGTACTTTTACCAAAAAACTAAAATGTGCCGCATTAGAGTTTTTGGAACCAACAGAAGCAAGATTGAAAAAAGTAACAGCAGATGAGCATGAAATTTTTCCGGCAGATGCGATTTTAAAATTCAAGAAAGAAAAGATAGAAATCCGTATAAAGGTTGATTTGTTGACCAATGATCTGCCTTACGGGAATATTCCACATATCGAAGCGATCCGCACAGCCAGTAATGTCGCTTCCAATGCGGATGATTCTGTGGTGGTGGTACACCAAATATCTGAAGCGCAACTCGGTGCGTTTGATGCGGATTGGGGGGCGGTATATTTTTTCAAACCCAAGTCATTTGTCGCAGATTACGACCATTGCAAACAAATTTCCCTGTTCAAAAAAGGCAAGGCATTGGTGACGATTCTCTATTTGTTCAATGATGAAAATATTAATCTAGAACAGTTTGGGGATTTGGTGGCGTTTGTGAATTAGAAATCAAAATTGATTAACAGCATCTTGGGAAAGATGAATCTCCATCTATATTATTTTTTATATCGCTCAATAAGTTTAGAAAATGGAATACTTTTGCCGTCATCTAAACTCTTTATACCTTTTAGTATAATAGATTTTTCTGTATCACTAAGTTCATCCCAAAAGTCATTTCTGGGCTTGAGGAGATTTTCGATTTGCTGGAGGATACCCTCATCCTGAAGGTCAGCTAAATATTCAATAATGCTTAACTTTCGAGCTTCTATATTGGAATGATCTGCCATGTCCTTCTATTTATAATAAAAAATAAAATTAGTTTGTGATAATAGAAACGTAATGTATAGCGTCTCTACAATACTACGAATTTACAGCACCAATATCCTCTTCTCCTTCCTGCGACCAATTCGTCTGCGCCAAAGCGATAATAATCACACCACCGAAAACCATCAACAATCGTATTAGGAAACCGAACAGTGCACCCGGTTTATCAATAAAAGCTAAGAAGGAGAATTTTACCCCAATCAGGCTCAACACAATGGATAGTATACCCAAAATGAAAAACACAAATCCAATAGTTGTAAAAGTAACTTTGTTCATAGTGGTAAGTTATGTGTTTTATTTGAAAAAACAAATTGCCAAAACCATTTAAGCAATCTAAAGTCTAAAGTCTAAAATCTAGCGTCTAACATCTAAAGGCCTACCGCCCCGTATCATCAATAAAAACATTACTCGCTTGTTGCGTGCCCATCAACACAATATCCTGAATCGTCACATAATCCGGTTGGGAAGCAATAAAGTAAATCGATTTGGCAACATCCATCGCTTTTAGTGGTCTGAAATCTTGGAAAATATCGGCTTTCTCTTTGTCTCCTTTGTACCGAACTAAGGCAAACTCCGTTTCCTCTACATGACCGGGACTGATTTGGCTCACCCGAATATTGTGTCGGAACAAATCTATCCGCATCCCTTTGGTTAAGGCATCCACAGCGTGTTTGGTTGCACAATACACATTGCCCCCGGGATAAACTTCGTGTCCGGCAGAAGAGCAGAGATTGATGATGTGTCCGGCGTTGCGTTCTACCATTTGCGGAACGATAGCCCTAGTGAGGTACAGTAATCCTTTGATGTTGGTATCAATCATCGCATTCCAATCTTCAAAGCGACCTTCGTGTATGGGATCTTTGCCAACGGCCAAACCGGCATTGTTAATGAGAATGTCAACCTGTTGCCAAGGTTTCTCCAAGCTGGCAATAGCATCTTCCATGGCATTAATGTTTCGAACATCAAAAGGAAGCAACAATATTTCTGCTTGAAAATCGCGGATGAAATCCTGTTTGATGGTTTGCAGCTTCGTTTTCCGTCTCCCACCAAGGATTAGGCGATACCCATTTTCTGCAAAAACTTTCGCTGTAGCAAGCCCGATACCAGAAGTGGCTCCCGTAATGAAAACCGTTTTGTCAACCTGTGGTTTCCTCGGAGCAACTTGGGGCTGCATTTGAGCTTGTACTGGTGATTTTACTTTCACTTCCGGCTGGAATCCTTGTTTTGGAGCAGGCTCGTGTCGGTAAGAAATTTTATAACTGAACCGTTTTTTATTTTCTTCTGTTTTCAGTGTTGGATCAATTTTGCAAGCTTTATTAAAAAACTTTTTAGCCTTATCCCGTTTCCCCAGTTGTCTATAGATCAAAGCAAGTTCAAAATATGCTTCAGAATGGTCGGGGGTTTGAAGAATGATTTTTTTAAACTGCTTTATGGCCTTAACGGGCTTCCCATAATAGTGGGCAAGCAATAAAGCATATTGAAAACGAGCATCCGTAAGTTTGTTGTTTAAATTATAGGCTTTTTTGAAAGATCGGGCAGCTTTTTTTTCTTTGTCCTGAAAATAATTTAGATAAATATAGCCCAATCTATAATGTACTTTGGCCTTCTTAGAGTCAAGTTGTAAAACTTTTTCATAATAGTTTTTAGCCAGCAAAAAGTCGTGGTGTTTTTCTGCAATCTCGGCCAGTCTTAAATAGGCTTTTAGATTAGCAGGATCACTTTCGATAAGGGCTTCCAACTGATTGATCGCAGATCTCGTATCGTTTTTGTAATCATCCAATAACACTGCATACCGGAACTTCAATTTGTGGTTATCCGGAAACTGTACCAGTGCTTCGTCCAGCATTTGGAAGGCTTCTTCCTTCTTAGCATTAGCGATTAATGTATCTATATCCTGAAGAAAAGACTTGGTATTAAAGTCAGTAGAGATTTTATATACTGGATTATGTTGCTCTACGATTTGTTCCGAATGGTCGGTCGCTGGCAATTGGACAGGAGGCTCCTCGATAAGCTCTTCTTCCAGCTTTATCAGTTTATCAATGGTTTCTTCCTCTGGTTGCTCCGAAAAATCAAACGGGGTCCGGGTTCGTCCAGCTTCAAGAATGCTTTCCAAAGTGTCAACTTGTTCTTCTTCCGGCTCTTTAGAATGAACAGGTTGTGTATGCGAGGGGTCTGCGTTGGTTAGTTTTTCCATTTTTTGTATTTCAGGATCAATTGCTGTTGTTGTATGAATAATAATGTTTTCCGTTTCTGGTAATAATGACTCTGTGAGGTCAAATGATGGCTCATCTATTGTCACTTCATCTTGAATATCATCGTCAAACTCATCCTCGAAATCGTCATCAAAATCATCTTCCTCATCTACAAGATCTTCTACATTAATAATAATTTCTTCCTGCTCATATATTTGTTGCTCATAAAGTTGATTCGCATATTCTTGCTCCGGAGGATTTTCTACTTTGTCCTCAAGCATGACGGGGCCTGGAGTTTCTACTGATTCTTCAATATTCGTCAGCGTATTATTTTCCTCAGTCATTTGAGCAAGTTGGGTTTCTTCCTGCACAACTTCATCGACAATCTTATCCAACAAATCTTCGGATGTCATGGTTTGAGGTGCGGGTGTTTCGGGTGGTTCTTGACTTTTGTATTCCAATACTTTTCCCAAAATAATACCTTCGTCTTTTGTTGGCAAATCACTTTTCTTAAAAGCAAGGGTATCTTTTTCTTTTTTTACTTTGACCTCATTGCCCTCAGAGCGACTAAAGATAAAGTCAGGGCCTTTATCTTCATCCTTTGTTTGAGAAACCAGTATATCTTCAAAGTTATCATTAACCTCCGAAACTTCGGCACAGAATTTTTGGTAACTTTTTTCGTCTCCAAAATGTTTGAAAAATAATTGATAATTATTGGCTGTAAATTTTTCAAAAGTCCAAGCACGAGATTCCTTCATGAAACGGAGTAATTCTCCAATTTGGCCTGAGATTTCTCGGATCACTTTTAACATCTTATCATAAGCCTCTTGTTCTTGCAATGGAATATTGCGCTTGACCGAACGCATGTCAAGGTATTGATCTTGCCAGTAATTCATATATTGTATAACATGACTTACCCGATCAAACTTGGTCGGAACTTTTTCTGGGCCATCCAAACTTTGGTATTCCCCGTCAATAACAACAATTTGTCCTTGGTTATTTTTTACAATATCCTGTAGAACGGGTAAGATGTTTTGCATGCATTTTTGCGATTTTAGAAAATTGTCACTGATGAGTATTAAAATCGGTGCACTAATATCATGCAGCCTTTCGGCCAACGGCTTTTTGGATGGATTGCAAGTTACATTTTTAAACTGAAATCCTGCAATGCTTAGATCCTGTTCAATCTGGCGCGCTGTCGAAAAATTTTCTTCACAAAAAACCAAGTTGATCTTATTAGATTTCATAAACGTTTGAATGACTGAACATCCTACCTCCGTAGAATGCATGTGTTTAATAATAGTAAATCTGTCGGGATATATGGCTTACTCTTCCGCAACCAGTTCCTTCAAAAAAGCATCAAACTCCTTAGTAAAGCTATCGTATTTACTTGTTGCAGGCCCCGAGAATCCGGTATGAATTTTCCTGACCTGATTTTTTTTGTCAATAAATAGTAAAGTCGGGAAAGATATGATCTTGTTGAGCATAGGCAATACTTCCCCAGCTTCTTTTTTACTGGCGTATCCAGCATACACTACTTCATAATTTATACCAAGATTTTTCTTGTACCGCCTAATGGCCTGATTTGCCTTGTCGCTATTCCTGTGACTCTCGAAAGCTAGGGCAAAAGTGGGGACATCCATTGTCTTATTTTTATTGAAATAATCTACTAGGAAACTGGTTTCATCCATACAGTTCGGGCACCAAGAACCCATAATTTGTACGAGTTTTACTTTACCAGTATAGGCCTCATCTTCGAGGTCAATCAATTTTCCTTCTGGATTTTTAAAGGCGAAAGTAAATTTATCGTACCCTTCTTTCAGGTAAGTCATTTCATAGGGGTCAGCAAGTTTGAAATCAGGGTTCCTTTTGGCTTTCCAAAGGGTTTGATAATGTGTGCCCGACCGGAAACTACCGAGTAGGGTATTGTCTTCTAGGATTTTTGCCTCAAATAAAAAGGCATGTGCCCCGTCAAAGCAAGACAAATACAGCTTATTGGCCTGCACGGTGCCCTCAAGAAACCTATAATCCCCAGTTTCGGTGAGGAATGTTCCGGTGAGGTGATTCCCCTTTTGGGTAAACTCTCCAATGGCTTTATAAGGATCATCTTCATCAAGAAAATCCACTTCCCATTTGCCGTTCAAGTCCAATGCCGGTTCTTTTTTGAGTTCTGTAAATCGCCAGGATTTACCAAATCTTGCCTCAAACGGAATAGAATAATTCTTACGTTTCAGGGAAACAAACTCCCCCGCCATTACATTCTCCTCATAAATAGCCTTGATATAAGCTTGGTAGTAGGGGAATTGTATCCACATCGTATCTTTGGCCGTTTTTCTATCTCGCCCAATTTTTATATCATCCAGCTTGATTCTTTCCTCTCCATTGATTATTTCAACATAAAAATTTTCTTCATCTGTATATTTGACATCAAAGGTAAAAGGCAATTCCCCTCCGGTTACCTCTTCAAACTGGATGTTCATCAACTCCGGTAAAGGTTCGCCCTTCTTATTTTGTATCTTAGGGCGGTTTTCCAATTTCAGCACCCCCCGCCATGTACCAGGCGCAACACCTGTGTAAGTATTATCCATGACAAGGCAGGAAGAAAGTACGCAAGAAATCAGCATCAACAGAAAAATCTGCTTCATAAGTATTTTTTTTTGAATAGTTGCCGGCTGGAATAGCTAAACACAAGATATGTTATTGGGGAAACACGAATTAAAAGATAAGCTTATAAACGAGCAAGAACGTGAAATTTTACACAATATAACATTGAATTTTCAGGACGAATTGACTTCTCGTAGGAAGTTTTGCTAATGGGTTGTGAAATTTCTCAACTGTAATGCTTGTCATCAATTTGATGGCCTGTTATAATTGTAATCACTTGTCAGTACAGGCGAAACTAATGGCTTTTCTCAAGAGTTTGTGTTGCTTAGGAATGGGTTAGTGTTAATTATTCCTTTTCACTCCGTATGTAGTGATGTTTAACCGAAAAATCATGTAATTTTGTAGCAAAAGTAAGATTTGTTTTTCAAAAAACATACACTTCGTAAAGAGCAATATGCTTATTCTTTAAAAAAGGTATGAATAATAACGAACGTTTATATGTTTTCATTGTGCGGCATTGTTGGATTTTTTGTGGCATATAGATTTACATAAAAAAACATTTAGCTGAATTACGAACTAAATGTTTTTTTTGCATGCCTCATGGAGATGCTTCGGGCTAATAAATAAACTTATCTACTTTTCTCCCCCACAAAATTATCTTCTTTGTATTTGAAAAAGACATTGAAGGTAGTCAAACTTCCATAAATGCGCGTCAGGTATTGCTGTAAATTTACCTTATCCTCTTCCGAAAGGTTCTTACTGCTGTTGATGCGCTGCTCCATCACGCGTAACCTGTCTCTAACCATCACAATTTTATGGAAGAAGGTTTCTATCGGAATTTCCTTAGATTTTAAACTATCATCCTGTGGTTTCATGATCAAGGTGCCATTTTTCCACCGATCTCCTATCTCTACCGTTTCCGAAAAGCCAGACCATTTCCGGAGTATTTTTTCGAGTGATTTTTCTGCTGCTGTAAAAGAGACTTCCTCTTCGGGAGGGATGTGGTCAATCACTTCCCACTTTTCATAATCCTTCCCAACAGTTTTGATGCCATAGTGCATAAAACAAACTTCATAAGCAATAGGGTGTAGCTTAATGATGGCGCCTTCTCCGTATGCAGGGTGGTTTACGCGGGAGCCTGGGCCTAAATACTGGGTTGATTGAGCTGTTTCTGACATGTTGCGTTTCTTTTTGAGTCTGTATACTTAAAGTAATCGAAATCAAAGTTACCGATTGGCCTTGATTAAAGGTTTTATAACAAAGTGTTTGTCAACGATAGTTAAACGATTATAAAGATAAATAGTTTCAAGAAAATATGGAAAAAATAGCTATGATTTTCAATCAAAACCTTGCCGTCACACCTCCTAACAGGTTGATTCCATAAGACGGATAGCGATACCAGCGTTGTCTTTTATTATTAAAAAGATTATTAGCATTGACGAAAATCCCGATGTTTTTAGTAACAAAATATTCTGCCCCTAAACTGATATCGAACAAGCTGTTTAAATCCTGTGCCACACCTACACTGTTCCTAAATGGGACAGCATCTGCAATATAAGCCTCAGCTTTCAGC